>DATMJU010000485.1:0-2844 GCA_035553795.1 Vicinamibacterales bacterium | reverse complement strand
CCGGCTCGCGGCAACATGCCGGTCCGCATCCAGGCCGCCGGCGGTCCCGGCTCGATCGGCGCGATTGTGGAGCTCGATGCCGCCACGCTCAAGCAGCCTGAATGGATGACCGGCGGCACGCACTTCGGCCTCAGTCGGCGCCAGGTAACCAGGACGCGACCGCACGTCGGTGTCTTTCCGCTTCACCTCGACCCGAATGCGGCGGAAGCGGCCATCGAGTCTCTGATTGGTCGAGTAGTACCCGAGCAGATAGTAGGAACCAACGTCCGCAAACACCCTCTGCATCGTCTTGCTGACGTCCCCGGCGTCGAGCACGGCCTGACCGTCCGTCTGGGATGCCATGTCATACAGGCTGTTCCTGCGCTCGTTCAACCGCGCACTGTCGCTCGCCAACGAGCCGCAGTCAGGGTTGTCGCAGACGATCAACCCGCGCGTATCGATTGGATAGAAGCTGACGTTGGCGCGATTGGCGCGCTGCAGCAGCGTTTGAAATTCGCGCCGATGGTCCTGCGCCGCCAGCATCGACTGGATGCGATCGCAATCGCCGTCCGATCGAAAACCTGTGCCGGGATCGGTCGCCTGCGGCTTGCGCAGTGCCCCGGTGCGCGGGTCGACGCCGGGCCCCTCCGGCGGCGGCGGCGCGCTGGAGCCCATCGAGGTGTCTGGGGGATAGAGCGGCCATCCTTCGGTGAAGACCATCACGAACTTGCGTTCGGGCCGGAGGCCATCGAGGTAGTCGACCAGCGACGTCAGCGCCTGCAGCGTCTGCTGCTCGTTGTACTTGCGGCGGGTCACCGTGTCGTCGATCGCCCACAGGCAGCCGCGAATCGCGGGGTCCGTGTTCTGGATGGTGGGCACGCGCATGCGCTCGCCCCAGTGCCACGTCTGTGTGAGGAACGACTCGATCGTGCCCGTGCGGCGCGAGTAGGTGACCTGGGTCGGTGCCATGTCCGGCGTCATCGCGCCAACCAAATCGTCGGGACCAATGACCTTGTTGAGCGTTTCGATGACCGGTTGGCGCGCGTGGTACGACCCGGCGAGCTGCACGTGCATGCGATCGAAGAACAGCGTGAACACGCGCGCCGAGTCCTCCATCGCATGACGCATGTCGCGCAGGTTGGTGGGATCGGTGCGCTCGCTTGGCGGATTCGGCCCACGAGCCTGGATCAACTCGAAGCTCTCGACGTTCTGGGGCTTGTCGTCTTCATAGACGACGAAGTCTTCAGCTTTGAGATCGGTGACTGCTTGTCCGTCTTTCGAAACGTAGACGTCGGCGCGAACGAGGTTGGCGCCGGCGCGAAACCGGGGCAAGGTGGGGCCCTGACCATACGCGAGAGCCGGTATGGCGAAGGCGAGCAAGATTACGCGATAGCGCATAGCTTCACGTCCCGCGGCGGTGGCAAGCCATTGTATTTCGCCCCGCCCCAGGTCTGTGACGAATGCGTGGAGAGCGTGCCCGAGTGACAAGCCGTGTAAACCGATGCGAATCGCCAACGTATAGTTAGGTGAAACGAATGTCTGGAGCAGGGGAAGCCGCCGTCGAGCAGACGGATGTCGGCAGTTACTTCGTCGCGAATTACCCGCCGTTCTCGGTCTGGAATGCCGCCGCGGTCGCCGATGCGCGACGGGCGCTGGCCACTGCCCCCACAGTGGAACGCCCTCTTGGGTTGTACCTGCACATCCCGTTCTGCAGGAAACGCTGCCATTTCTGCTACTTCAGGGTCTACACAGACAAGAACGCCAAAGAGGTCGAGCAGTATCTCGACCTGATGGCGCTCGAGTGGCAGCTCTACGCCGCCGCGCCTGCCGTGGCCGGGCGCAAATTCAACTTCGTCTACTTCGGCGGCGGTACGCCGTCGTTCCTGTCGACCAAACAGTTGCAGGGCCTGGTCAATCGCCTGAACGTGGACGGCGCCTGGAGTGGCGCCGATGAGATCACCTTCGAGTGCGAGCCGGGCACGCTCACCGAAGCGAAGCTTGCGGCGATTCGCGAGATGGGCGTCACGCGCCTGAGCCTCGGCGTCGAGAATTTCGACGACCGGATCCTCGAGCTGAACGGCCGCGCGCACCGCACACCCGAGATTGGCCGCGCCTACACGGCCGCGCGCGCGCTCGGATTTGCGCAGATCAACATCGACCTGATCGCCGGCATGCTCGGCGAAACCGAAGACAACTGGCGCGCCTGCATCGAGCGCACGCTCGCGCTCGAACCCGACAGCGTCACCATCTACCAGATGGAGCTGCCCTACAACACCACCATCAGTGGCGACATGTTGAAGGGCACGGGACAGTTCGCCGAGACGGTCGCCAACTGGGCGACCAAGCGACGGTGGGTGCAGGAAGCCTTTGCCGCCCTCGAACGCGCCGGCTATCACATTGGCAGCGCCTACACCGCGGTCAGGAATCCGGCGAAGACCAAGTTCGTGTATCGCGATCGTCTGTGGGAAGGCGCCGACCTGCTCGGCCTTGGCGTCGCGTCGTTCGGCCACATCAACGGCGTGCACGTGCAGAATCTCGATACGTGGCCGAAGTACCAGGCGGCCATCGAAGCCGGCGAGATCCCGCTCGGCCGCGCCTACCAGCCGACGGACGAGGAGCGCCTGATTCGCGAGTTCGTGCTGCAGTTGAAGCGCGGCGCCAACAACCCGGCGTACTTCGCGAAGAAGTACGGCGTGGACGTGTTGGGCCGTTTTGCCGGCGCCATCAACTCACTGCGCGAGGACGGCTACCTGGCGGAGGCGTCAGCCGATCGCATTGCCCTGACCCGGGACGCGCTGATGCGCGTCGATGTCTTGCTGCCCCGGTTCTTCCTGCCGCAACACGCCGGCATCCGCTACACGTAGG
>DATMJU010000484.1:0-3596 GCA_035553795.1 Vicinamibacterales bacterium | reverse complement strand
ATCGGCGGCGCCGACATGCCGGTGGTGGTGAGCATGCTCAACAGCTACTCCGGCTGGGCCGCGGCGGCCACGGGCTTCATGCTGAGCAACGACCTGCTGATCGTCACCGGCGCGCTGGTGGGGTCATCGGGCGCGATCCTCAGCTACATCATGTGCCGCGCGATGAACCGCAACTTCATCAGCGTGATCGCCGGCGGCTTCGGCGCCGAGGAAGGCGCCGCGCCCGGCGGCGCCGCTGCGCAGCCGCAAGGCGAAGTGACGTCCGTGACCGCGGAGGAATCCGCGGAACTGTTGCGCGACGCAAAGAGCGTGGTGATCGTGCCGGGCTACGGCATGGCCGTCGCGCAAGCGCAGTACCCGCTCTACGAAGTGACGAAGATCCTCCGCGACAAGGGCGCCACCGTCCGCTTCGCGATCCATCCGGTGGCGGGCCGATTGCCCGGGCACATGAACGTCCTCCTTGCCGAGGCCAAGGTGCCCTACGACATCGTGCTGGAGATGGAAGAGATCAACCACGACTTCCCCGACACGGATGTCGTCCTCGTCATCGGCGCCAACGACATCGTCAATCCGGGCGCGCTCGACGATCCGTCGAGCCCGATCTACGGGATGCCGGTGCTCGAAGTGTGGAAGGCGAAGACCTGCATCGTGATGAAGCGCGGCATGGCCAGCGGCTACGCCGGCGTCGACAACCCGCTGTTCTACCAGGACAACACCCGCATGCTCTTCGGCGACGCGAAGAAGATGATCGACGCGGTGTTGACCGCCCTCAAGTAGACCGCGGCGATGCTGGACCGGCTCGCTGCGTTCATCGTCGGCGAGGGCAACTGGCTGCCGATTGCCATGGGCACCGCGCTGGTTGCCGCCGCATTCCTGGCCGCGCGGACCAGCGCCGGCCTGCCGCGGGCGCGGACCCTCATCTTCATGAACTTCTTCACCGGCGTAACGCTGCTGGTGATGGGCATCGGTCACGTGCTGGCGGTGACCACGAAACAGATACAAGGGACGCTCAACGGATCCGTCCCGCTGCTCTATCTGATCGGCGTCGTGATTCTCGTCCCCGCGACCTTGCTGCTGGTCCACGCGCGAAGCATGCAGTCCGCGAAGTACAACTTCTGGATGGCGGCGGCGCTGATCGTGCTCGGGTTGATCAATATTCCGCTGGCGATTCCAG
Organism: Vicinamibacterales bacterium; assembly: GCA_035553795.1. Taxonomy (GTDB): domain Bacteria; phylum Acidobacteriota; class Vicinamibacteria; order Vicinamibacterales; family UBA2999; genus 12-FULL-67-14b. Next base: position 2,422 of record DATMJU010000484.1, on the reverse strand, counting down.
CCTTGCTCAACATCGCCTACCTCAAGCACACGCGGCCGCGGATGGGGCAACTCGTCCTCGGCGCCTGGGTGCTCGTCAACGTGGGACTGTTTACCGGCGGCATGCTGTTCATGCTGAGCGGCGCCCGGACGTTCGAGGAGTTCAGCAGGTAGTCAGGCCGGCAGGGCCAGGTCGTCAGGTCGCAGTAAGATGTGGTCTCCCGATGAAGCAGGTGTTGGCCGATCTTGCGCTTGCCCGGCGCCTCGAATTGACCGAGGGCCACGGCAACGCTGCGTTTGTTGACGCCCAGGCGCGGCTCGATCCGTCAGCCAGCCCACTGTGGACGAACATCGGCGGCACCTTCGCGATGTTCGCCGGCGTTGGCTCGCCCATCACGCAAACGTTCGGCCTCGGCATGCACCAGCCGCTGGTCGAGAAGGAACTGGACGCGATCGAACGCTTCTTCACCTCGCGCGGCTCCGCCGTATTCCACGAGGTGTGTCCGCTGGCCGGCGTCGAAGTGCTGCAGGCACTGGCGGCGCGCGGCTACCGGCCGATCGAGTTGTCGTCAGTGCTCTATCAGCCAATCGACGCCAACACTTCAATCGCCGCAAACCCGGACCTGCACGTGCGCCAGGTCGAACGCCACGAGTCCGAGCTGTACGCGACGATCGCCTCGCGCGGATGGAGTGAGCATCCCGAGGCGATGCCGTACATCAAGGGCTTCGCGAAGCTGAGCCTGGTGTGCGCGTCGTGTTTCGTTGCCGAGAAAGACGGGCGTCCGATTGCGACCGCGGCGTTGTTCATGCACGGCGGCGTGGCGCTGCTCGCCGGCGCGAGCACGGTGCCCGAAGGCCGCCGCCAGGGTGCCCAGAACGCCCTGCTCGACGCGCGCTTGCGGACCGCCGCGTCAGCCGGCTGTGATCTTGCGATGATGGTCGCCGCGCCCGGCAGCGCGTCTCAGCGCAACGCCGAGCGCCAGGGATTCCGCATCGCCTACACCAGGACCAAATGGCAACGCGACGCATAGGGTCACCGACCATTGCTCTGCTTCTGACGCTGCTCGTCGCGTCGAGCGCCTCGGCGCAATCGACGCGTGTTGAGGCGATTGCCGCCGAGCAGGCCGAGAAGGCCAAGCAGACCGACCCCGAGGGGCCGTCTGAGGCGGAACTGATCGTGCGCCGCATCCTGCTGTCGCCGTTACTCAGCGGCGGCGACGGCGCGTACCCGTGGTTCGGCAGCGTCTACGGCGGGACGGGGATGGCGATCGGCGCCGGCTATCTCAAACGTTTGCCGAACGCCGCCAGCGTCAACGTCCAGACCGGGATCTCGCTCAATAACTCCACGATGGTGCGCGGCGGATTCGCGGCGCCCGAACTGTGGCGCGGTAAGTTGCGCGTGGACGTCAGCGGTCAGTACCTCGACGCGCGCGGCGTCTCGTTCTACGGCTTCGGCCAGAATTCGGACGTCGAGCAACGCGAACGCTTTGATTTCTCGCCGCGCGACGTGACGGCGAATGCGACGTTCAAGCTCGCGCGGCATTTCTCGCTGATCGGTACCTACAGCTACCTGTCGCTCAGCACGCTGCGTGACGTCATGCGCTTCAACGAAGCCGAGGCACCAGGGCTGGATCGCGACCTGAGCTACCACGTGACCCGCGGGACCGCACTGCTCGACTGGAGGCCGGCACCCGGTTACAGCACGCGCGGCGGCCTGCTGCGCGCCACCTTCGAACGCAACAAGGAAGCCCAGGACCGTCCGTACTCCTTCACGTTGCAGGAATACGAGGCGGTTCAACAGGTGCCGCTGGTGCGCGAACAGTTCGTGCTTGCCGCCCGCGCGCTGGTGACGATGACCTCGACCGGTGCGGGCGACGCGGTGCCGGTTATCCTCTCGCCGTTTCTCGGCAGCGGCTCGGCGCTGCGCGGCTATGCCAATCGCCGCTTCACGGATCGCAACCGTGTGCTGCTGACCGGCGAGTACCGGTGGCGGCCATCGCGTTATCTCGATATGGCGCTGTTTTTCGATGCCGGGCAAGTCGCGGCGGATCGCGCCGACTTCGACCTCGGAGAGTTTGATACGGCATGGGGTCTGGGCGCCCGGTTCCACGGACCGAATTTCAACGCCGTGCGCATCGAAGTCGCGCGCGGGCGTGAGGGCATGCGGCTGGTCGTCGCCGCATCGCAACCATTCTGATGATAGGGGCGTGGGTCGTGGGTCGTGGGTCGTGGGGGCGACGGTTCGCCGGCATCGCGGCGGCGTTGATCGTGTGCACGCTCACGCTCGGCGCGCAGTCACGCAGGTTCTTCCCTGACGATCCCATCTGGCGCGAGCCCATGACGCAGGACGTCAAGAACGCGACGCGCTACGAACCCGACCTCGCCTACCAGACGCTCGAGAACCTGTTCTGGCGGCCGATGTGGTACTCAGCGGTGTGATAGCC
>DATMJU010000483.1:0-7343 GCA_035553795.1 Vicinamibacterales bacterium | reverse complement strand
GCTGATGCACTCTGGCAGTCCCGAATCGCGCAAGTTCGATTCGGGCGACGGATTCACGCCTCAGCAGGTCGTCGAGGGTATTGAGGCGAATACCCGCGACTGGAAGTACGACGTCGTCACCATCGGTATTCCCAGCCCGGTGCTCCGCGGAGCGGTGATCGAAGAACCTTGGAACCTCGGCAAAGGCTGGGTCGGCTTCGACTGGTCCGCTGCGCTGGGCAAGCCCGTCAAGATCATGAACGACGCGGCCATGCAGGCGCTTGGCAGCGACGAAGGCGGGCGCATGCTGTTCATCGGCCTCGGGTCGGGCCTCGGAACCGCGCTGGTGGACGATGGGCGCGTGGTGGCGCTCGAGCTCGCGCATTTTCCATACAAGGGACAAACGCTCGAAGACGTGCTCGGCCAGCGAGGGCTCAAGGCCCTTGGCGAAGAAGCCTGGAAGGCCGCCGTGATCGAGGGGTCCGAACTCCTGCGCGCCGCCATGGCGGCGGAGTACGTCGTTCTCGGCGGCGGGAACGTGCGGCTGTTTGGTGACCTGCCGAAGGGATTTCGCCGCGGCGCCAACGACAAGGCGTTCGAGGGCGGCTTCCGCGCATGGGACGCTCCCGACCTGCTCGAGCCCGGCAGCTCGCCGCTCAAGGCGCTGGCGGCGTTTGCGCCCCGCGACCAACTGCGCGCCCTGTTCGCACAGGATCCGGAACGCGCCAGCCGCTTCTTCCTGAAGGTCGGTGAGCATCTCTTCATCGACTACTCGAAGAACCTGGTCACCCAGGATTCGATGAGGGCCCTGTTCGAGCTGGCGCGCAAGACCGGCGTCGAGGCGCTGCGCGATCAGATGTTCGCCGGCGCGCCGATCAACGTCACCGAACAGCGCGCGGTCATGCATCTCGCGCTTCGCAATCGGTCAAACCGCCCGATGATGGTTGACGGGCGCGACGTCATGCCCGATGTGCGCGCCGCGCTGGATCACATGCGCACGTTTTCGGAAGCGGTGCGCAGCGGCCGGTGGGTCGGCTACACCGGCTTGAGAATCACCGACGTCGTCAACATCGGCATCGGCGGATCCGATCTCGGTCCGGCGATGGTGACGCAGGCGCTGGCGCCCTACACACATGACGGCCCGCGCACGCACTTCGTCTCGAACGTCGATGGCGCGCACCTTGCCGACACGCTCCGCTCGCTGCATCCGGCGACCACCCTCTTTACGGTGGCGTCGAAGACCTTCACCACGCAGGAAACAATGGCCAACGCGCGCTCGGCACGCGAATGGTTCCTGGCTCGCGCCAAGGACGAGGCCGCCGTCGCGAAACACTTCGTGGCCATCTCGACCAACGAGGCCGAGGTGAAAGCCTTCGGCATTGCGCCCGAGAACATGTTCGTGTTCTGGGATTGGGTCGGCGGCCGCTACTCGCTGTGGTCTTCGATCGGACTCCCAATCGCGCTGGCGGCAGGCTTCGGACACTTCGAGCAGCTGCTCGACGGCGCGTTCGAGATGGACGAGCACTTCCGCACCGCGCCGATCGAGAACAACGCGCCGATCGTACTCGGCCTGCTCGGCGTGTGGTACTCGAGCGTGCTCGGCGCGGACTCGCATGCGGTGTTGCCGTACGAACAGCATCTGCAGCGGCTGCCCGCCTACCTGCAGCAGCTCGAGATGGAAAGCAACGGCAAGCGCGTTGACCGAGAGGGCCACCTGGTGAGCGCGCAAACCTCGCCGATCGTCTGGGGCGAGCCCGGTACCAACGGCCAGCACGCGTTCTTCCAATTGCTGCACCAGGGCACGCGGCTCGTCTCGGCGGACTTCCTGGTCGGCATCGAGACCCACGACCAGGTCGGCGAACACCATCGGCTGCTGGTTGCCAACTGCATCGCCCAGACCGAGGCGCTCATGCGCGGCAAGACAGAAGACGAAGCGCGCGCCGAGCTCGAGAAACAGGGATACCCGGCCGCCGACGTCGACCGCCTGGCCCCGCACAAGGTCTTCCCCGGCAACCGTCCGTCAACGACGATGGTCTACCGAAAGCTGGGACCACGCACGCTCGGCATGCTGCTGGCGATGTACGAGCACCGCGTCTTCACGATGGGCGCGGTGTGGAACATCAATTCGTTCGATCAGTGGGGCGTTGAACTCGGCAAGCAACTGGCGACCGCCGTCGCCAAAGACCTCGGCAGCCCAGGCCCCGCGACCGGGCACGACGCCTCGACGAATCAGCTCATCAATCTGGCGAAGGGGCTCGCCTAGCCCTGGCGCAGCGCGTCATTTGGCTGAATCCGCGCCGCACGCCGTGCCGGTAGCCAGGACGCGAACGCGGCGACAACCAGGAACGCCGTTCCGGTCACGACGATCACGACGGGATCGGTGGCACTGACGCCGTATAACTGGGCCCGCACGACCCACGCCGCGGCGATGGCCAGCGGAATGCCGATCAGGATTCCCGGCACGACCACCACGAGCCCTTCTCGCACGACCATGGCGGCAATCTCCCGCGCGCTTGCGCCGATGCTCATGCGCACGCCGATCTCGCGCACCCGCGACGAGACCGAGAACGCCAACACCCCGAACAGGCCGACACACGCGAGCATCATGGCCAGCGTCGCTGCCGCGCTCGCCATCCCGGCGATCAGCCGCTGTTCCACTACGGCGTTGTCCACCCACATGCTCATCGTGAACAGGGCGCGCACGAAATGCCGGCCGCGTTCGTTCAGCGCGTCGACGTAGCCGCGGCTGGCGGTGGCCACGTCGCCGTTGACGCGCAGGTGCACCATCGGCGCTTCCGTCGCCAGGCTGAGTCCAGGCGGCATCGGCCAGTAGAGCGCGGGCACCTCACGATCGCGAATGCTCGTGACGCTTGTGCCGGCGACCACACCCACGATCTCGGCATCGATGGTGCGAGGCCCTGACGTCACGCGCACCCGCTGGCCGACGGCGTCCAGCGAACCCACCAGCTTGCGGGCCAGGAATTCGTTCACGATCGCGACCTCCGCCCTGGCGCTGCCGTCCGCCCATGTGAACTCGCGGCCACGCAGTAACGGGATCGCGTACACCTCGAACAACGACGGCGAGACGGTGTCAGTGACGGCGCTCACCTGTGTACCGCCCGCCATGGTCACCGTTTCGTACGGCAGTCGCGCCGTCGTCGCGCTCAGCCACCCTGGGAACATGATCGAGAACGCCGCACGGTCGCCACCAGGAACAGCCTGCAGCCGCTGCTGCAGGTCCGGGAAGTACGTCGCGGGCAGTGGTTGGCCGCGCTCGAGCGCGGTGCGCGATGGACGGCTGAAGATCACCTCTTGTTCGCGCTTGGTGACATCGTTGGCGTAAAGGTGCGTCAGCGTTCGGCCGAACAAGCCGGCGCCCACCACGAGGATCATCGACGCGGCAATCTGCGTGATCAGGACAACGCGGGTGAGACCGCGAATGCGATGCGACGGCCCTCTGCCACGGAGCACGTCGTCCATTGTCCCCGTCAGCGCCTGGCGCATGGGCAAGAGGCCGATGAGCAGACCCGCGCCGGCCGATATCGCCGCGGCGAGCAACACAATCGACAGATCCGGGGTCGTCTTGCCAATCGGCACGGCTTTACCAACGCTGACCATGGAGGCCAGCACGGCACTCGCCCACCAGCACAACGGCATTGCGACGACGAAGGCTGCCGCTGATAGCAGGACGCCTTCGATGAGCGCCTGCTGGGCAAGTCGGAGGCGGCCGACGCCAAGCGCAATTTGAATGGCGAACTCGTGCCGGCGCGTCAATGCGCGCGCCATCATCAGGGCGCTCAGGTTGACGCAGCCGACAGCGAGCAGGGATGCGGCAAGCCCCATCAATAGCCACAGGGACTGCGCGTATCGTTCGCGCGTGAGCGAGAAGCCCCCCGCAAATGACTCGACCGTCAGCCGCTGGTTCTCTACCAGCGGACGAAGGCCTGGTGGCACGGACGCCGCCACCACCTCTCGAATCGCCGGCCATCGCCCCTGGACTTCTGCGCGCGCAGTTGCAAGGCTCGCGCTGGGCGCCAGGCGGCCAACCAGGTTCTGTGCGCGGGTAACGCCCTTGGGATCGGTACCGAGCAGCACGTTGCGCAGGAATGCCAGGGGCAGAAACAGGTCGTCGCCCCCGTCCATGCGCGCCCCGGTAAACGAGCCGCCAACAACGCCAACGATCTCCACCGGACGGCCGTCGACAATGACGCGACGGCCAACCGCTCCCTGGTTACCGAAAAGCCGGCCGGACAAGCGCTCCGTAATGACACCGATCGCGCCGAATGCATCGTCGCTTGCCCCAATCAGGCGTCCGGCAACTGGCTGCAGTCCGAGCACATCGAAGTACTCGGCAGTAACGCCCTCCACTCCGGTGTCGAACGCCAGGCCGTCTGACTCGACGCGCACGATCGACGAACTGAATGCGCCGAGCCTGGAGAACGACTGGGAGCTTTGCAGCGCGCGTAGCGTCTCGAGATTGATCGAGACGTAGGTGTTGGTGCGCGCGTCGAGGCCGCCGATGGCAACGAGGCCATCCGGGTCCGGCGCGGCCAGTTTTCGCAGGACCGTTGGCTTCAACAGGCTGTAGATCGTCGTGTTCGCGGCAATGGCCAGCCCGAGCGTGGCAATGACGACGGCCGACAAGCCTGGCGCGCGGGCAAGGCGCCTGAGCGCCTGGCGCACATCATTCCCCCAGGCGTCGAGGAGGAAGTGCATGGGCTGCGAATTCTAGTGCGTCAGAGCCGCGTGTTCAACGCGATTCGGGAGGGCACTGCACGCACAACCGACGTACGCAGAAACTGCGCACAATCGTCAGTTGTTCAGGACAGGCAACGCGAAAGGCGCGTCCGATAGCAGCCGGCCGAACGCTTCTGCGTTGACGGGCGGGCTGAAGTGGTAGCCCTGTCCTTCGTCGCAATTCTCCGCGCGCAGGTGAGCGAACTGCTGCAGCGTCTCGACACCTTCGGCAACGATGCGGCAGCCCAGGCTCTTGCCCATGGCAATGACCGCGCGCACGAGCGGCGCGCTCTCGGGCGCCGGGGCGATGTCGGCGACGAACGACTGGTCAATCTTCAGCACGTCAACCGGGCAGGCGCGCAGGTAGCTGAGGCTCGACGGACCGGTGCCGAAGTCATCCACCTTCAGGATGACGCCCTGTTCCTTCAGCACTTCAAGCAGCGACATGGTTGACGCGTTGTCGACCATCAGCGCGCTCTCGGTCAACTCGAGCTCGAGGTATCTCGACGCCAGGTGCGTTTCAGCGAGAAAGTGCTTGATGTCGTCGAGGAAGCCCGCGGTGCGGAACTGCAGCGCCGAGACGTTCACCGCAATGGGAATCGGCGGCAGTCCGGCGTCCTGCCAGGCCTTGGCCTGGCGGCAGGCTTCTCCGAGCGCCCACCGGCCCATCGGGATGATCAAGCCGGACGCTTCGGCCGCTGGAATGAACTGGTCCGGGGGCACGAGGCCCTTTTCAGGGTGACGCCAGCGCATCAGCGCTTCCGCGCCGCGGATTACCCCGGTCTCGAGATCGATGGTGGGCTGATAAAACAGCTCGAGCTCGCCTTTGTCGAGCGCGCTGCGCAGCTCGGACTCGATCGACGAGCGCTTGATTGCCGGTGCTTCCATGTCGGGCTGATAGAAGCCCACGCGATTCCTGCCGGTGTTCTTGGCGTGGTACATCGCCGTGTCGGCGCGCATGATCAGCGTCTGCGCGTCCTGGCCGTCTTCCGGATAAAGCGCAATGCCGACGCTGGCCGTGAGTTGCAGTTCGTGGCCGGCGACCAAATGTGGTTCGGCCAGCGAGCTGACGATCTTCTCGCCGATCAAGCCGGCGTCTGCCGGGCTGTCCAATTCGGTCAGCAGAATCAGGAACTCGTCGCCGCCATGGCGGCTGACGGTGTCGGACTCGCGGACGCAAGTGGTCAGGCGCCTGGCGATCGAGCGCAGCACCTGGTCGCCCACCGCATGGCCGAGCGTGTCGTTGATGTGCTTGAAGCGGTCGCAATCGAGGAACAGGACGGCCAGGCGGCGGTCATAGCGCCGTGCCAGCGCGATGGACCGAGCCAGGCGATCGTTGAGCAGCAGGCGGTTGGGCAGATCGGTGAGCGCATCGTGCTCGGCGAGGTGCAGCATCTGCAATCGGCGCTCGCGCGAAACGATCACGTCTCGGAACACGATGACCGAGCCAAGGATACGTCCCTGCCGATCGTGAATCGGCGCGGCTGAGTGCTCGATCGCGGTTTCGTTGCCGTCGCGCCCGACCAGGATGTAGTTGCCCTTGAGACGGACCTTCTTGTTGTGCTCGATCGCCAGGCGCGACGGGTCCTGCGCGTGCTGTCCCGTGAGGCCGTCCGTCACGTCGAACACTTCGGCCAGCGGCCGCGCGAACGCCTCGGCGCGCGTCCAGCCCGTCAGGCCCTCGGCTTCCGCGTTGAGATAGGTGACGTTACCCTGCGTGTCGGTGGTCATGACCGCATCGCCGATCGAGTTCAGCGTCACTTCGGCGCGCTCGCGCTCGACGAACTTCTGCTCCTCGCTGGCGCGGCGCTCGAACATCATCGCGATCAGCTGGACCATGCTCACCGTGTCGATGTGATCGGTCACCACTGAATCGTTGGCGCCGCGATCGAGCGCTCGCCTTGCCAGCGCTTGATCAACAGCCGGCGCCAGGATCATGATCGCCACGCTCGAGGAAATGCGGCGCAGCTCATCCACGGCAGTGAGCGCCCGGGCCTCCGGCAGTGTCAGATCGAGGAGCACCGCACTGAATTTCGCGACCCGCAACCGATCCAGGCCCTCACGAAGTGTCGGCACATGCTCGAAGTCCAGAATCGCTGCCGCCGCTTCGAGCACGTCCCTGATCGACCTCCGCCCATTACTGGCGCCTTCAATCAACAGTAGTCGCGGCACTCCACTATTCGTCATCCCGACGGCTATTGAGCAATTCAGATGCCGCATCCGTACGTGTAGTTCGTTGCTCCACACGTGCTTCGGAGGTGCATACAACGCGGACAAAAGTCACTCTTTCTGAGCACTCTGCTGCAGCGCTGTAATTTCTCCGACGATTTTGCAGCGAACCACGACGCCCCAAGGTTGGCAGTCCGTTTGCTCAATGCCTGTCGGAGCCGGCGCATAAGCCGGTCCGCATTGCTCGTGGTGGCGGTCGGCATCGCTCGGATGTAGCGAGCCTGCCCGCCGCCATGCGCAAACCAAATTAGGGGCCGGATGACGCTCGGAACACTTCGTAGCCACGCCGCTACCTTCAGCGGCAGCGGACAAATGATAGCGGTCGCGTTGGTACTCGCGGCGATGACGCTCGTCTATTGGCCCGTGCTCACCGGACTGGTCAAAGCCTGGTCCACAGA
>DATMJU010000482.1:0-8452 GCA_035553795.1 Vicinamibacterales bacterium | reverse complement strand
CCCACCGGCCGGACCCCGCTCGGCTTGTATCGCGAGCTACGCGAGCGGAGCGGCGGTGATCGGATTGACTGGTCGCAGGTCCGCACGTTCAACCTCGACGAATTCGTCGGCCTGGAAGGCGGCGATCCACAAAGCTATCGCGCCTACATGGAGGCGGAGCTGTTTTCGCACGTGTCGATCAAACCGGCGCACATCGAGTTCCTCAACGGACGCGCCGCTGATCTCCGCGGCGAATGCCGCCGCTATGAAGAGGCGATCGACGCTGCCGGCGGCATTGACCTGCAAATCCTGGGGATCGGCGCCAACGGCCACATCGGCTTCAACGAGCCGGCCGACGGATTGTGCGCGCATACCCACGTGGCAGAGCTCGAACAGGAGACGCGGCAGTCGAATGCGCAGCGCTTCGGTGGTGACTGGCAGCGCGTGCCGGCGCGGGCGCTGTCGATGGGGATGGCGACGATTCTCGGCGCCGAGGAGATCGTGCTGATCGCGACCGGCCAGGAAAAAGCCGACGCGGTGCGGGGCATGATCGAAGGTCTGATTACGCCCCGGTTGCCTGCGTCGTTTCTGCAGGTTCACCGGAACGTGACGGTAATGGTCGACAGGTTTGCCTGGAGCGGCAAGCTGTGATCTGGCTAGGCGCCGATCAACGCGCGCAAGCGCGGCTCGATATCCTCGCCGATGGCTTCGCGAATCCGGTCGTCTGACTTCTTCAACCGCGCAATCGCCTTGGTGTAGGAGAGGCCGGTCTTCTGCATCACGATCGCGATCTTCACGTTCCACTTCGCCGACTTCAGCAGCTTCTCGGCGTCCTCGTGGCTGAGCCCGGTCACGATGTTGACAATGCGGCGGGCGCGATCGCGGAGCTTGTCCGAGCCGAGCGCGTTGACGTCCACCATCAGGTTGCCGTACGTCTTGCCGATCAGGATCATCGCCGACGTTGTCAGCATGTTGAGGACGATCTTGGTCGCGGTGCCGGCCTTGAGACGGGTGGAGCCGGCAATGATTTCCGGGCCAACCGCGGGCGCGATCGTGAGGTCGACAAACGCCTGTAGTTCGTTGCGGGGATCGCAGGTCACGAACACGACGCGTGAGCCCGCCTTGCGCGCACTTGTCAGGGCGCCGCGCACGAACGGCGTCATGCCGCTCGCCGAGACGCCGATCACGACGTCCTTTTTGGTGGGATCCAGCCGCGTGAGCGCGCGCGAGCCCTCTTCGTAGTTGTCTTCCGCGCCTTCCTTGGCGCGAATGATGGCGTTCTTGCCGCCCGCCATGATGCCCTGGACCAGCAAGGGGTTGGTGCCAAACGTCGGCGGCATCTCCGCGGATTCGACGATGCCGAGGCGCCCGCTGGTGCCGGCGCCGACAAACACGAGGCGCCCGCCCTTCTTCATCGCCTTGGCGCACATGTCGGCGCCAAGCGCGATGCGATCGCGCTCCTTCTGGACGGCCGCCATCATGCGGCGGTCCTCGTTGAGCATCAGGTCAACAATGCCGCCGGCGTCGAGCTTGTCTACGGCGAGGGAAGCGGGATTTATGGCTTCGGTGGGGAGCCCTTGCCATCGGGATTTCGTTGCTGCCACTCTATTTTCCTAAGACTGTCTCTTTCACGTGCGGGGGAAAAGCTGATGCTAGTCCCCGTGGGACCCCCTGTCAATGGCCGGACTTGCTAGACTCTGGTGACGTGAGTGGTTTTGTCGACGCCTACTTGTCGCATCTCGCCGTCGAACGGAGGCTGTCAGCCAACACCGTTGAGAGCTACGGACGCGACCTAGCCCAGCTTTCGGCGGCCGCCGCGGCACTGGAGCGGCCGGTTGAATCGCTCGATCGCCGCGCACTCGAGCAATTCGTGCGGCAGCTGATGGGGGAGGGGCGGTCCCCCCGTTCGGTGGCCCGTGCGGTGGCCTGCTTCCGGGGGTTCTATCGTTTCCTGGTGGTGTCCGGCCATCGCCAGGACAATCCCGCAGTGGACGTCCAGGCCCCGCGGGCCTGGAAGACGCTGCCCAAGTTTCTATCAATGGAGGAGGTCGACCGGTTGATCGAGACGCCCGACACCTCCGAACCGCGCGGCGTGCGCGACCGCGCCCTGATCGAGGTGCTCTATGCCACCGGCCTGCGCGTGTCCGAGATGGTGAATCTGCGGCAGCAGGACCTCAATCTCGAGAGCGGATACCTCACCTGCACGGGCAAGGGGCGCAAGCAGCGGCTGGTGCCGATCGGCGATGAAGCCTCGGCGTGGCTCGAACGCTACATCAAGGAGGCGCGACCCGCTCTGCTCAAGAAGCGATCGTCGCCGCGGCTGTTCGTCAACGCCAGGGGCGGCACGGGCCTGACGCGCGTCGGCTTCTGGAAGATCCTCAAAGAGCATGGCAAGCAGGCCGGCTTGTCGCGTACGCTGAGCCCCCATGTGTTGCGACACTCGTTCGCCACGCACCTGCTGGAGCGCGGCGCGGATCTTCGCGCCATCCAGATGATGCTCGGGCACAGCGACCTGTCGACGACGCAGATCTACACGCACATCCTCGACGCGCGGCTGCGCGCCGTCTACGACAAGTTTCATCCGCGCAACTGATGCCACGCCGTCTCAAGGCCGCCGCGATCGTGTGTGTCGTGGCCGCCCTCGTCATCTTCGTGCTGCTCCCGCCGGCGACCCGGCGAACGGAGCCGCCACCGGCAACGACCGTGCGCGGCGCATTTCACATCCACTCAGAGCGTTCTGATGGAAGTGGCTCGGTCGAAGACATCGCCGCTGCGGCGGCGCGCGCCGGGCTTCAATTCATCATCCTGACGGATCACGGCGACGCAACGCGAACGCCGGATGCACCCGCGTATCGCAGCGGAGTGCTGGTGCTCGATGGCGTCGAGATAAACACCAGCGCCGGCCACTACGCGGTGATCGATCTGCCAGCGTCTCCGTACCCGCTTGCCGGCACGGCGAGCGAAGTGATTGAAGACGTCACGCGCCTTGGCGGATTCGGCTTCGTCGCGCACCCGGGGTCGCCCCGGCCGGCATTGAGCTGGCGGGACTGGGATGCGCCGATCGGCGGACTCGAATGGATCAACGCCGACAGCGAATGGCGCGACGAGCCGCGTTTGCCGCTGGCGCGGGCGCTGATCACGTACCTGTTCCGCGCGCCGCAGTCGATGGCAAAGCTGCTCGACCGACCCACGGCGGTGTTGGAGAAGTGGGACGCGCTCGCCCGGACACGCCGCATCGTCGGGTTGGCTGCGGCGGACGCGCATGCGCGGTTAGGGGTGCAGCAGCGGACCGACCCTGACTATTCAGCGATCCACGTGCCGCTTCCCGACTACGAGTCCTCGTTCCGCGCGTTCTCGAACCACGTCGTCCTCGCCGGGCCGCTTGGCGGCGATGCGGCTGCTGACGCGCGCCGACTGTCGAGCGCGATTCGTGAGGGTCGCGTTTACAGCGTGATTGATGCGCTGGCGTCGCCCGGCGCGTTGACGTTTACCGCCCATAGCGGCTCGCAATCGGCGACGCTCGGCGGAACCCTGCCAATCGCGGGCGACGTCCTGTTGCGTGCATCGGTGAGCGCGCCCCCGGGTACCTCGCTGGTGCTGTTGAGAGACGGTCAGCGCGTGTACGAAGTCACTGACGGGCCGTTGGAGATGAACGGTGGCGTCGAGCCCGCCGTCTACCGCGTCGAGGCGTACACAGCGAATGCTCCCGGTGGTCCCGCCGTTCCGTGGATCGTGTCGAATCCAATCTACGCCGGCCTGGGGCATGCGGCCACATTGGTGCAAGAGCCTCCGGCGCCCACATCCCGTATTCCGGCGCGCACAAGCGAAGCAGCAGGGGAGTCTGGACCGAACGACACCAGCACGGTTGTCGCCGCGGCTCTGGATGATGCGCGGGCTCGAACGTTCGCCGGTGACCCGGCGATCATGTGGACGTTTTCGCTGTCGCCCGGAACACCGGCCGGGCAGTATGCGGCGGTCCGCGTTCCGGTGACCGGAGGGTTGGCCGCGATCGATCGCATTCGCTTCATGGCGTCGGCAGCGGCGCCGATGCGCGTCTGGGTTCAATTGCGCGCTCCGGTTGGCAACACCGAGCGATGGGGCGCAACCTTTTATACCGGGACGGACGCCCGGCTCATCGACATTCCCTTCTCGAAGTTTCGCGCGATTGGCGTCACGTCCAGCGCGCTGCCGCCGCTCGACCAGGTCGACTCCATCCTGTTTGTCGTCGACACGCTCAACACGCTGCCGGGAACGAAAGGCAGCATGACGATTTCCGAGGTCGGACTTGTGAAGTAGGGGATCGCTAGTGGCGGACGTTGTGCCTGACGCTAAGCTCCCAGATCAGCAGCACGATGCCGAGTCCCAGCAGCCCGCCGCCGGCGCCAAGCCAGACGATGGCCAGCGAATTCGTCGACGTGCCGTAACCGCCCGCCTCGAGCGAGCGGACCATGAAAATGAAGCCGGTCAGGATCGTCACGAACGACGCAATCAACGACACCATCGCGGCAACGTAGCGCACCGATGAGCCGCGTTGTGGTTCTGAGATGTTGGTCACGTCCGCACCGTCAGTAGTAGGTACATCGCCGCCGCTCCGAAGACCAGGTTAGGCGCCCAGGCCGCCAGCATGGGATCAATCAATCCCCCCTGGCCGAATGCCGCAAACACGCTGATCATCGTCCAGTAGATCAGGGCGAGAACGATGCCCACACCGATGCCGTACATCGCGCCGCGGCGTCCTGTTGTCACCGCGAACGGCACGGCGATCAGCGTCATGACCAGCGTCACGAATGGGAACGCGATCTTGCGGTACAGGCCGACCTCGTGATCGAGCACGTTGTAGCCGCTGGCGCGCAACTCCTTGATGTACTCGCGTAGCTGCGCGAAGTTCATGAGATCCGGCTCCTGGGCTTCGGTCACGAAGTAGTCAGCCGGCTCGAACGGGCGAGTCCACATCTCAAAGCGTTCGTATTCAGCGAGGCCCGTGCGCGGATCGAACTTGCGGTGCCAGCCCTCGTCGAGCGCCCACTGCCGCGTACTCTCGGTATAGCGAGCGCGCTCCACGAAGAGCCGCGATGTCAGGGCATGAGACTGTTTGTCGAACTCGAACACCGACAGCAGGTTCAGCTCGCGTTTGTTCGGATCGTAGAACTGATAGTGATAGATCTCGCCGTTCGTGCCGGCGATCCATTTGCGATTGAGGATGCCGAAGGTCTGCGGCGTGCCGGTGCGGATCTCGTGACGGAGCCGTTCCGCGCGCTGGTTCGCCACGGCGAGCACGGTCTCTTCCATGCCGAACAGGATCGCGCTGCCGAAAAGCGCGAACACGACGATGGGAAGCGACGTGCGATACAGGCTGACCCCGCAGGCGCGCATGACGATCAACTCGCTGTTCTTGGTGAGCAGGCCGATGGTGACCAGCGCGGACAGCAGCACCGACAGCGCGATGATGTACGAGAGGAACTGGGGCGTCGACCAGAAGAGGTACTCGCCAAGCCGAACGAGTGTCGTCTGGCCCTTGAACAACTTGTCCGAGAGGTCAATGAACGTCGAGATGTAGAACAGTCCGAGCATCCCGACGATGGTCATGGCCAGGATGCGGAGGTACTGCTTGGCCACGTATATATCCAGGAGCGTCGGACCCGGCAGATCGAAATTCGGAATCCGCAGCACGACCACGGGCTTCTTCGGCGTGGCGGCACTCGCCACTGTCCCGGGAGCGCCCTTGCGTTCGCGGGCGAACAGCCGGTTGATAAAGGACGGTAAGGGAATGCGGATGGGCTGATCGGCCGAACGCGCCCGTGACACCAGCAGCATGACGCCGGCCACGCCCAGTACTAGGTTGGGGATCCACATCGAGAGCCAGGCAGGTATCCAGAAGCCCTTCGTCAGCGACTGCGCGGTGAACATCAGCACGTAGTAAGCGAAGATCACCGCGATGCCAAGAACGAAGCCCGCGAGCTTGCCGTCCTTGCGGTTGCTGGCGCCAAGCGCGAGGCCGAGGATCGCGAACACGAAGCACGCCACCGGCACGGAGAACTTGCGGTGGATCTCCATGATCGGGTTGTGGCCGGAAATATTCTGCGCCTCCAGTTCGCGTGAGCGGGCGTACAGTTCGTCGATGCGCAGCTCGCGCTCGCCGCGCGCTGGCCCGGTCCTCGGGAACACGCTTTCCGGGTTCAGCGACAGGATGGTGCGATCGAACGCGAGGACTTCGTAGGAGATCGGATCGTTGTACTTGCTGCTGTGCCGCGTGCCGTTCTCGAGCACCATGTCGATGGTGCGCGCCTCGCGGTCAACCACCATGCGGCCCCGGTCTGCCAGGAACATCACCGGAGACGAGGGATTCGAGGTGTCGGCCGCGAGCACGCCGCGCCAGCCCTGGCCGTCGGCCGGAACTTCGTTCACGTAGAGGACGACGTTCGGAAAGTCTTCGAAGAAGACGCGCGGTTTCACCTCGCCCTCGGCGCGGTTCATGATGATCCGCGTGGTGATCTCACGGAAGGCCTGGTTGCCGTCCGGCATCGCCTCGAGCATGACCCACGACGTGGCGCCCCAGCAGATGACTGCGAACACCAGGATGGGCTGAAGCAGGCGGTACGGGCTGATGCCGCACGCCATCATCACGACGAACTCGCGATCGGCCGACAGGCGGCCGAGGCCGACCAGCAACCCGATCAGCAGCGCCATCGGAATGGTCAGCGCCAGGGCCTGGGGCAGTAGCGTCGCGCACAACTGAAGGATCGTGCCCGCCTGCACGCCCTTCGCAATCATGTCCTCGGCGAGTTCGATGATGAAGGGGATAATCAGGATGAACGTGAAGACGAGGAGGGCGAGCAGGAACGGTGGGATGACCTCCCGAATCACGTACCGGTCGATGATGCGCGGCATCGCTTTCTAGTATGACCCTAAAACTGGCCCTGCTGTGGCATATGCACCAGCCGTATTACGAGGACCTCGCCACCGGCGAGCACATCCTCCCGTGGGTGCGCCTTCACGCCATCAAGGACTATTGGGGCATGGTGGCCATGCTCGAGGAATTCCCTCGGATCCGGGTCACCTTTAACCTCGTGCCGTCGCTCGTCCGCCAGGTGCAGGCCTATGCCGAAGGCACGGCTCGCGACAAACATCTCGACGTCGGCCTGAAGCCGGCCGCCGACCTGACGTCGGACGAATCGCGCTGGATGGTCGCCAATGGGTTCCATGCGCCGTATGGCCGGATGATCGGCCCCTATCCGCGCTACGCCCAGCTTCACGCCCGGCGGCTCGAGCGGCGGCCATTCGATGTCGACGAACTGCGCGATCTCCAGGTATGGCACAAGCTCGCCTGGATGGATCCGGATCTGCTCGCCAGCGACGCGAGGCTCTCTGGACTGATTGCGAAGGATCGCGGGTTCAGCGAGGACGACAAGCGGGTGCTGCGCGAGATTGAGCTCGAGTTGCTCGCGCGCGTGCTCCCGGCGTATCGCGCCGCCGGCGCACGCGGCCAGGTCGAGTTGTCGACCTCGCCGTTCTACCATCCGATCCTGCCGTTGTTGTGCGACTCCGATGCCCACCAGCGCGCGCACCCGGGCGCGGCGCGTCCGCGCCATCATGTGCGGCGGCCCGAAGACGCCCGGTTGCAGATCGCCAGGGCGATCGACTTTCACGAAGCGGTGTTCGGCCAGCGACCCGGGGGAATGTGGCCATCCGAAGGCTCGGTCTCGGACGAAGCCGTCTCGCTAATGGGCGCCGCGGGGCTCACCTGGATTGCGACGGACGAGGACATCCTGTCGCGGTCGCTTGGCATGCCGCTTCACGATCGGCCTGACCTTTTATATCGTCCGTACCGCGTTGGCGCGTCCGGACCGGTCGCGCTGTTCCGCGATCACGGGCTGTCGGATCGGGTCGGGTTCCACTATCAGTCGTGGGACCCGGTGGCCGCCGCGGACGACTTCGTCAACCACGTCCGGATCGCCGGTCGGCGCGTGAAGGAATCCGGCGGGGAAGTCGCGACCGTGACCGCGATCCTGGATGGCGAGAATGCCTGGGAGCATTTCGAAGGCGGAGGCCGTCCGTTCCTTCGAGCGCTCTACCGGGCGCTCGACGCCGCCGACGACATCCAGACCGTCACCATGTCCGAAGCGGCCGCGGGTCCGGCGGGGACACTGGATTCGATCTTTCCCGGCTCCTGGATCAACGGCGACTTCTATATCTGGATGGGCCATCGCGACGACCACCGGGCCTGGGATCAGTTGTCGGAGGCCCGCGACGTGTTCGACCGGCGGTCTGCCGCGGTCGAGCCGGCGGCCCGGGATCGGGCCTTGGAGGAACTGCTCATCGCCGAAGGCAGCGATTGGTTCTGGTGGTACGGCGACGATCACTCGTCCGACCACGACGCCGACTTCGACGACCTGTTCCGCCGGCATTTGCGAAACGCGTACTCTGCCCTGGACCTGCCGATTCCGGACGCGCTGTTCGCCACCAACATCTCCAC
>DATMJU010000481.1:0-2443 GCA_035553795.1 Vicinamibacterales bacterium | reverse complement strand
CGTCATCGCAGCGGCAGTCGGGCAGCATTCGCACACCCGGGCATCGACCTCGGTTTCCTCGACCTGCTTGAAGGCCTTGTCGAAGCGCGCGAAGCGGACGGTCATTGAACCGCCTCCGCCATGCTCGCCGTGCTCGCCACCTTTCATGTTGCGGCCATCCAGCCAGACGAGGCCAAAGCCGTCGGCGATCGGCACGATCGACGCAAAACCATGTTCGGTGGTCGTCCCGTCGTGATGCGGCGTAAACGATGGTGACCACGTCTTGCCGTCGTCGGTTGAATACGACAGCCGGACGTCGTAGGCGTAGGTCGACGCGGCGCTCTTCTGCAGCCAGTGCGCGACGATGGCGCCGGACGGAAGGCGAACCGCCGAGGGGACGTCTGCCCAGTTGACGAACCAGTTACGGCCCGAGGCAATGGTCCTGGGTGCCGACCAGCCGGTAGCGGTGCGCTCGGAGAACTTCAGCGTGGCGAGATCGCCCGCGCGCTCGATCCAGCTGAGGAGCACGCCGTGCTTTGAGACCGACAACTGCGGCTGCGCGGAATTGGCGGCGGCCGGCGTGGCGATCGGCTGCGGAGAAACCAGCCCCTGAGCAGCCGCCGGGGAAGCGAGAGCAGTGAGAAGCGAGAGGTGAGAGGTGAGAAGGATCGTGGCAAATACGGAGGAGGCGGCTTTTGTTGTCACTGTTCTACCTCGGGCTTTTCTCTTCTGACTTCTGACTTCTCACTTCAGTTCTTGCAACTGCCGGCGCCGCGCGGATCGCCGCACGAGCCGCACGGCATGGGACCGGCCATCCGCGGCATGCCCGACGAGGACGGGGCGCTGACCGCGAACACCGACAACTGCTTGTCCAGCCTGGTGCCGGTGCACTTCGGGCACGCGAGCGTGGTGGATTCGCGGACCAGCAATTCGAAGCGATTATCGCAATCCCGGCACGAATACTCGAATAACGGCATTCCCCAATGATAGCCGCTATACTGGTGAGATGTCTTTACCGGGAAAGTCCGCTCCAATAGCCAATCCGCTCCGTCGTAACGTCGCCATCATTGCCCACGTCGATCACGGCAAGACCACCCTCGTAGACGCCATGTTCCGGCAGGGCGGCGTGCTGCGCGCCAACGAGCGCGTCGCCGAGCGCGCGATGGACAGCAACGACCTCGAACGCGAGCGAGGCATCACGATTCTGGCCAAGAACACGGCCGTTCACTACGGCGACACCCTGATCAACATCATGGACACGCCGGGCCACGCCGACTTCGGCGGCGAAGTCGAGCGCGTGCTGTCGATGGCCGACGGCGTGGTGCTGCTGGTGGACGCGGCGGAAGGCCCGCTGCCGCAGACGCGTTTCGTGCTGCGCAAGGCGTTCGAGCGCAAGCTGCCGCCGATTGTCGTCATCAACAAGATCGATCGCGCGGATGCGCGCTCCAAGGAAGTGCTGAACGAGGTCTACGACCTGTTCATCGATCTCGACGCGACGGAAGAGCAGATCGAGTTCCCGGTGCTGTTCACGAGCGGCCGCGCCGGCACGGCCAGCACCGACCTGGATGTCCCCGGAGAGGACCTGCGCCCGCTGTTCGACGCCATCCTGAAGAGCGTGCCGCCGCCGCGCGGCGACGTGAACGCGCCGCTGCAGATGCTGGTCGCCAACCTGGACGCCAGCGACTATCTCGGACGCATTGCCATTGGCCGCATCTTCAACGGACAGGTCAAGCTGAACCAGCCGGTCGCGGTGTGCAAGCTCGATGGCACGATCGAGCAGACCAAGGTGACGAAGATGTTCACCTTCGAAGGCCTCAAGCGCGTCGAGACGGACTCCGCGATGGCCGGCGACATCATCTGCCTCGCAGGCATCGAGGACATCACCATCGGCGAGACGATCGCGGATTCGGAGCGGCCGGTCGCGATCCCGCCGATCGCGATCGACGAGCCCACCGTGTCGATGATCTTCGGCATCAACAACTCGCCGCTGGCGGGCAAGGACGGCCAGTACGTCACCTCACGCCACCTGAAGGAGCGCCTCGAGAAGGAGCTGCTCGGCAACGTATCGTTGCGCGTCGAGCCGACGGACACGCCGGAACAGTACAAGGTGTTGGGCCGCGGCGAACTGCAGCTGGCGATCCTGATCGAGATGATGCGCCGCGAAGGCTACGAACTGCAGGTGTCGCGGCCCGAGATCGTCACCAAGGAGATCAACGGCGTCCGCATGGAGCCCGTGGAAGACCTCGTGATCGACGTCGCCGAGGACTACCAGGGTGTGGTCATCTCCGCCTGCGGCACGCGCCGCGGCACCATGACCAATCTTGTGAACCACGGCAGCGGCCGCGTGCGCATGGAGTTCCGCATTCCGGCGCGCGGCCTGATCGGCTTCCGCTCGCAGTTCCTCACCGAGACCAAGGGCACCGGCATCATGAACCACCTGTTTGCGGGGTGGGAGCCGTGGCAC
>DATMJU010000480.1:0-3232 GCA_035553795.1 Vicinamibacterales bacterium | reverse complement strand
CTTCCGGATCCGTCACCGGGCGTCGACGCCGACGTGCTGTTGATCGAGTCGACGTACGGCGACCGCGCGCATCCGGCCGAGGATGACGGCGAGCGGTTGGCGCGCATCATCACGGACACGTTCGCGCGCCGCGGCAAAGTGATCGTGCCGGCGTTTGCGATCGGCCGCGTCGAAGAGTTGCTCTACTGGCTGTTCAAGCTCGAGGACGAGGGCCGCCTGCCGAAGTTGCCGATCTATGTGGACAGCCCGATGGCCATCAAGGGCATCGGGTATTACGCGGCGAGGCACGACGAGCTCGATCCCGAGATCGAGGCGATGCGGCGCAAGTTGCCGCGTTTCACGCCGATCAATTCAGCGCTCGAGTCGAAGGCGCTCGTGGCTAACGATGCCCCGGCCGTGATCATCGCGTCGAGCGGCATGGCCACCGGCGGGCGCGTTGTGCATCACTTGTTTGCGGGACTGCCGGATCCTCGCAATACCGTGCTGTTTGTCGGGTTTCAGGCCGCCGGCACGAGAGGCCGCCAGCTGGTCGAAGGCGCGAAGCACGTGAAGATGTTCGGCCAGCACGTCCCGGTCCACGCCAAAATAGAGAAGATCGACGGTATGTCTTCGCACGCGGATGCGGGCGAAATCATCCGATGGTTGCGCACGTTTCCACGCGCGCCGAAAACTACGTACCTGGTGCACGGCGAAGTTGTCGCGCAAGACGCGCTCAAGATGCGCATCGAAAAAGAGCTTGGATGGACAGTAGAGATCCCCACGCACGGTCAGAAAGTCGACCTGCCGCTGTAGAGACGAAGCGCCCGTACCTCCTCGAGCAGATCGACGAGGCGGCGGTCGTGCAGTTGTACGCCGACGGCTTCGAGAAGCTGCCACTCCAGGAGAAGACGCTGGTGTGGCATCTGTATCAAGCCGCGCTCGCGGGCCGCGACATCTATTACGACCAGCGCCATCGTCACAACCTCGGCATCCGTCACCTGCTCGAGCAGATCGTGCGCTTCCCGAATGGCGTGCCCGCCGACACGCTGGCGGAGCTGACGCGGTACACGAAGCTGTTCTGGCTGAACACCGGCCCGTACAACAACCTCACCGCGCGCAAGTACCTGCTGAATCTCGATCGCAAGCGGCTGATTGAGGCCATGGAAGTGGCGAAGATCAACGGCGCCGACTTCGGCCTGGAGCAGGGAGAGACAATTGCCCAGCGCGTTGAACGCTACGCGCGAATGTTCTTCGATCCGGACTTCGAGCCGATGGTGACGTGCAAGACACCCGGCGAAGGCATGGACATCCTTGCCTCGAGCGCGAACAACTTCTACGACGGCGTGACGATGGCCGATCTGGAAGGCTTCGAGGAGAAGAACCAGCTCAATTCGAGACTGGCGAAGCGAGACGGCGTTCTGGTCGAAGAGGTCTATAAGGTCGGCGGTTTGTACGATCGCGAACTACGGAACATCGTCGGGCACCTCCGCAACGCGATTCCGCTGGCACCCGCGCCGTTTGCCAGGGCGCTCGAAGCGCTCGTGCGATGGTACGAGACCGGTCTCGACAGCGATCGCGAGGCATTCGACATCGCGTGGGTGCAGAACCGCGAGTCATCTGTCGACACCATGAACGGCTTCATCGAGGTCTACATGGACGCCCGCGGCATGAAGGGTGCGTGGGAAGGGGTGGTGTATTACACCAACCATGAGAAGACCGCGAAGATCCGCGCGCTCGCGGAACACGCGCAGTGGTTCGAGGATCATCTGCCGATTGATCCGAAGTACCGGAAGCCTGTTGTGCAAGGCGTATCCGCCCAGGCGATTGAAGTCGTTGTCGAATCCGGAGACTCAGGCCCGATTACGCCGATCGGCGTGAACCTGCCGAACGACCAGCGCATCCGCGAACAGTACGGCAGCAAGTCAGTCTCGCTATCGAACGTCCTCGACGCCTACGAGCAATCGATGCCTGACTCGTTCCGCCAGGAGTTTGCGTGGGACGATGCGGAAGTTGAACGGGCGAAGCGGTGGGGCGCCTTTGCAGGCGAGCTGACGACCGAGATTCATGAAGTGCTTGGCCACGGCTCCGGCCGCATGGCCGACCACATCACCGTGACGCCGCAGGATCTGCTGAAGGAACAGTATTCGGCGCTCGAGGAGACCCGCGCCGACCTGGTGGCGTTGTGGTTCGTTGCCGATCCGTATCTGTCCACGATCGGACTGGTGTCCGCCGATGAGCAGCAAGCGGTGGTGCAGACGGAGTTCGAAGCCTATGCCCGCAACGCCCTCGTGCAGCTGAGGCGCGTGCGGGTGGGATCGCAGCTCGAAGAAGATCACATGCGCAATCGCCAGGCGATCGTGCACTGGCTGCTCGCCAACACCAGGGCGATCGACGTTCGCAAACGCGACGACAAGACCTACTTCGTCGTCGTCGACACCGACGCGTTCCATGCCGGTGTCGGGAAGCTCCTCGCCGAAGTGCAGCGCATCAAGTCGGAAGGCGATTACGCTGCCGCGAAGGAGCTGTTCGAGACCTACGGCGTCCACTTTGACCCCGAGATGCGAGACGAGGTCGTTGCCCGCGTCGATCACCTCAAGTTGCCGTCGTACACGGGCTTTGTGATGCCGAAGCTGGAACCGGTGACCGACGCCAGTGGCGCGATCACCGACATCAAGATTTCGTATCCTTGTGACCTAACCCAACAAATGCTGGAGTATTCCAGCTGAACCAGAAATTGGTGTCAGGCACCAATTCCGATCCCGGGCGATCGGATCTGGTGCCTGACACCAATTTGGATCTGTCGATCGGATCTGGTGTCTGACACCAATTTGGATCATGAGAGTTTTTGAGCTGATGACGAAGAAACTGCTGATCGCGATGTTGTTCTTGGCAACTCCGGTTGCGGCGCAGTCGCTCCAGGAGCGAATGCTGCAGGCGGAGGATGCGCGGCCCACCACGGAGGCGGGGCTCGCGCCGCTGCGCGAAGGCCTGCAAGGCGGGACGCGGCGGACGGCGATTCGCGCGATCGGGCGGCTCGAGCGCCCGGACATGATTGCGTTGGTGGCGCCCGCGCTGAATGACGGCGTCGGGATTCGCGCCGAAGCGGCGAACGCCCTCGCCCAGATGGCGCGCACGCCGGCAGCGGTGATCGAGGTCCAGAAGCTCCTGATCGCGCGCGCGGCGACCGACGCGTCGCTGAACACCTGGGAACCGTGGGGCGAGATCGCTGCGGCGTTGGGCCGCCTGCCGTACG
>DATMJU010000479.1:0-9413 GCA_035553795.1 Vicinamibacterales bacterium | reverse complement strand
ACGTAGATCAGCCCACCCCGCGGCACTTCGAGTTCCGACAGAATGTCGGGCAAACGGCGCATGGCCCTAGCGGTCACTCGCCGCTCCGCACCAATCGATGGCCAGGCTCGCAAGATTGAACGCCACCAGCGGCAGGTGCGCGAGCTCGAAGTATTCGTCGGCGCCATGCACGTTGCGGCCGCCTCCGGGACCATATAGGCACACCGCCCGCGTGGCGCCGGTCCGCGCGTTGACATAGTGCCGAAGATCCGCGTGTCCGCTGATGATGCTCTCCTTGAGCACTGCCCCATCGCGCCGCTCTACAGTCGTCGTCAGCAACCTCACCAGCTCGTTGCCGGGGTCGCCCACATGCGGCTCGGTCTCAAGTCCGTCAAACGTGATCGCGATCGGCCCGACGGCCTCCTGTAGTTCAGCCTTGGCCCGTTCGCGGGTGTCTGGCGGCGGAAAGCCATACTGCCCCTCGATCACACACTCGGCCGGCACCGATCCCGGAAAGACCCCGCCGTAAATGCGACCGAAGTTCACAAAATACGGCGCTGCCTTGTCGCCCCATGGCGCGGCGCAGTTGGTGTTCTTGCGCTCCACCATCGCGCGAACACGGTCAAAGACGTCACCGACGGAAGCAATCGGGTTGGGTCCCGCCGATGTTGCATGACCCGCTAAGCCGGGGATGCGGATCTGGAACGTCACCTGTCCCAGATGCGACACGATGAATCGCTCCGGCCACGTGCCATCCACGATGACCACGCCGTCGGCGGTGTAGCCGCGCTCGACGCTGGCCAGCGTGCCGTTGCCAGATGTTTCGTCTTCAATCACGCTGACAATCGAGAGATCGCCAACGAGATTGACTCCCGCGTCGCGAAGCGCGTGCGCCACCAGAAGCGATTCGACGATACCGGCCTTGTCATCACACGCACCGCGGCCGTAGAGACGACCGTCAACAATCTCGGCGCCGAATGGCTCGCGCGTCCATGTATCTGCCCGCTCGACTGGCACGGTGTCGATGTGCGCATTCAACAGCAGCGACTTGCCAGCTCCCGTGCCATGCAGACGGCCTGCGACGTTCGGACGGCCGTCATACGACCGCGGTGTCCGGTTAAAGGCTGGGTGAACTGCCAGCGCAGCCAGGTCGACATCGAACGTCTCTACGGCCAGGCCAATCTCGCGCATCTGGCGTGCGACAACCGCCTGGGCTGCGGCTTCCTGGCCTGTCTGACTCGGGATCCGCACAAGCTCCTGCAACAGCGACACGTAGCGAGGCGTCAATCGCTCGATTGCCGCGTTGACCCGAGCGTACGTGGCGTTTGTCATCGCCCACCCGCCACTGGCGCAACCAGGCCGGCGCGGCGAATGTTCACCTTGTTCATCAGCGACATGCCGCGCAGGTTGTTGGCAAACACCAGTTTGTATTCACGCGTTTCCGGCGCCACGATGATGACCGAGAAGTCACCGGTCTGCACCACGTGCAACTCCACCTTCCACTCATCGTCGGCAACGAATCCGAAGGTGACGCCGCCTTTCTCGATCGTGCCTTCGGCTATGAACGCCGTGCCTTTCTCGATCAAGCGCGGCTTCATCTCGACGAGATACAGCAGCGGGCCACGGCCACCGACGCCGCCAACACCGTCGACCGTCCACTGGGGGCCCTGCATGGCAAACGTCGGCGACACCTTCAGAATGTCGCCTTCATTGAAGAGCGTGGGCGTGCCGGCAAGCGCCCCCCGCACGACCGAACGCGGGAGATCGCCGGGCACCGTGTAGGCCCGCGCGGGGTTCTGTCTCCACTCGACGCCGCTGATCGTCGCGTACGGCGTCACGCGCTGCCAGTCCGGCGGCAAACGCAGGTCGAGCAAGGCTGGATGCGATGGCGTCTCGAGCACCGACACTCGTTGCAGACAGTTCGCGCGATCGGGTGGAAGCTCGAGACCGGCAAACGCCATCGGTTCGTCCAGCGGGCTCGAGGAGAGCGGATTCCTGTAATACGCCGGGAAGACCAGTTGCGTCAGTTGATCGGTAACCGGAATGTCGACGCCAACCCTGTGAGTGAAGTCGTAACCGGGCTGCGCGGCCCGATAGCGCTGCGTCACATCGACGCGCATTGCGTTGCACTCAGCTCCGCCAAACTCGGCGGCCAGGTAGTGCGCATGCACACCGCCGTCAGGAGGCAATCTTTTGGGCAACTCCGGCAACGGAAATGTCGACACGCCGGCGGCTTCGGTTGGAACCAGTGGGACATCGGCGCGCTGCGCGTGGACGACGCCATCGAGCAGTGCCACGACACGAGCCGATTGCTGACGTCTCAACAGCCAGAGGGGCGTCACGACCAACGCGATCAAGACTGCAAACGCCCCGACGGTGATGAGGAGCGATCGCGAGCCAGGAATCGACGCTCTGATCTTTGCTCGGCGCTGAGGCTGGATGGCAGCCATCGCGGCCCGGGCAATCACCGTGGCGGCAAGCCCGAGCAGCATCCATCCGACAAACTCGAGATGAAAGAAATGGCGTTCCTGGAACTGCAGCGCCGGGTAGCCCGACAAATAGGCGACCGACAGAAGTGCAAACAGACCGAGCCGCAGGCTGATTACCGACAGGGCAACGACCGCGAAGAGCAGCGGCCAGGGCCACAAGCCGCCAAGCGTCCGCAGTAGGTCCGTCTTGACCAGCAAGATGCGTTGCCATGACGGCGCCAGGAACTGCGGCACCACTACCGCCGATGTCGTCTCGAGATGCGGCAGCTGGGTGATGCGGATCGCGGACGCGTAGACGCGCGCCAGCAGATCGGCGGGGAAATCCCGGGCGTAGTCGACAAGCAGACGGCCCGCGGCGCGATCGTAATCCGCGCCGTACATCTCCAGAAAGCGATGCTCGCCCAGCCGGCGATCCGAGTAGTTGTCGATCATCGCCAACGCCAGTTCGTCGCGATACTCGAAACCAAGCTCGTAGAGATCGCTGTTGTCGACGCCAAGCCGGTCCGAGAACTCCGGCGTCAGCCCCAGCAGGATGAGGTGCGGGGTCGATCCGCCGCCACCGGTCCTGTAAATGGACAGCATCGGCGACATGGCGGCAAACAGCGCGAGCAGATAAACCACGATCGCCGCCGCGCGGATCTTCAGCTGCGAACGGATGTCGCCAGGAAGAAACACGGCCAGCGCAGCGACGAACGCCGGAATCGCGACGAGCAGATCGTTGCGGAAGCCGATGCCGATGCCCGTCACCAGGCCCGCCCCGAGCGACAGCAACAACGTTCGCTTGGCCGCGACCGCGCCCAGCACCAGACGCAGCGCGAGCAGCACCATTCCGAGCACGAACGGCGCCTTCGCGTAATCCCTTAGGTGCGGGAGGTTGTTGAGATGCAGCGTCGAAAAGATCAAGGCGAGCGCGATCAGCGACGCGAGGACCCGGCCCATACCCTGGCGAAAGACCGCGAATGCCAGGACGATGGTGATGCCGTACAAGACTCCGTATAACGGCAGCAGGGCACTCCACGCCACCGTGCCCCTGATGGACCACGTCTGCGCAACGGTCATCATCAGGTAGCGAAACGCGCGTTGCATCGACGTTAGCGGGCGCGTCTGCAATGTGCTGAGGGTGTCGCACGAAATGGAGTCGGATTGCCGTTCGAGGAACGCGGTCAGCGCAGGCTGCGTCGACGCGTCTGGGTTCACGTAGCCCAGGCCGCATGCCTGCATGGCGGCTGCGCCGAATTCTTGTTGGTAAAACCAGGGCTTGCCGCCCGCTTCGACGAAGCGCGGCACGTACCATACCGCCACGCTTACTGCGACGGCGAAAAGGACCGCGGCAATCGCGGCCTCAATTGCCCACTCACGCCGTTGACTAATGGAGTTCGGCCTTCCCTGACCCAGTCACAATGGGAATCTCGCGCATCCAAAGCTGTTTGTCCCAGACCGCCCGGTTGTCGCGATACCACTGAATCGTCTGGGCGAGTCCCTGCTCGAACGTGCGCTTGGGCTCCCAGCCAAGCAGACGCTTGGCTTTTGATGCGTCGGCGGTGTGGCGGAACACCTGGCCGGGCCGCTCGCCCACGTAGGTAATCAGGGACGTCGGCTTGTCCATCAAACGGACGACGTGGTGCGCGACATCAGCCACGCTGAGGCTTTCATTGGTGCCGATGTTGATGACTTCGCCGACGACCTTCTCTTTCGGCGAATGCACGATGCGGTCGATCGCGTCGCAGGTGTCCTGGACGTAAACCCAGTCTCGCTGGGCCACGCCCTGGCCGTGCAGCCGCAGGGGCTCGTCAAGCAGACAACTGGTGATGAAGCGTGGCACAGCCTTCTCGAGGTGCTGGCGCGGACCGAAATTATTGAACGGCCGGACGATCACAGCCGGCAGCTTGTAGGTCGCCCAGTATGAATAGACGAGGCGATCGGCGCCCGCCTTCGCGCTGGCGTACGGGCTCAGCGGCTTCAGCGGGTGTTCCTCGTTCATCAGGTCGGCCTCGGCGGTGCCGTAGACCTCGGACGTCGAAATGTGAACGAACCGCTCGATGCGATCGGCGCAGCGCAGCACGGCGTTGGCGATGACCTGCGTGCCGAGCACGTCGGTCTCGAAAAAATGGTAGTTGTCGAAGATCGACCGTGTGACGTGCGTCTCGGCGGCGAAGTGCACCACCACATCGACACGGCGCATCAGGTTCTCGACCAGCGACGCGTTCCGGACATCGCCGTACCAGAACTCGATCCGGCCGCTGGCATGGGCGCCCTGAAAGTTGGTCGGCAGGTTATCCACCGATCCTGCGTAGGTCAGCAGGTCGAGCACCAGGATCCGATAGTCCGGATAGGTGTTGTAGATATGGTGGACGAAGTTGCTGCCGATGAAGCCGGCGCCGCCGGTCACGAGGATGGTTTTCATTCGTTGGGTGCGCCCTGGAGAATACGCGCGCTGTCGTCCCCACAATTAAACAGCAAATCGATGGTCGACAGATACGGAACAAATTCGCCGTGCTGCTGCGGATAGACAGGGTGCTGGTAGTTCTGCCAGACAACCTCGATACCGTGTTGCGCGAACAACGCGACGTCAAGATAGTCGCTGGCCGCGTCGCCGCTCAGGTATCGGTTGGCGCCGAAGTGCCGGCATAACGCGATCAGCCTCTCTGACTGCACGCCTTCGATCCCAAGCTCGGACGTCCGCACGACCGGCACTTCGAGACCCAGCCAGCGCGCCATCGCCTGGATAACCGCGATGTCCAGCGCCGCCAGGTCTGGCCATGGCTGCTGCAGCAACGCTTCGAGCTCCGGCAGGTACCTCGCCGTATATGGCGCCTTCGCGTAGTACTGCCGCAGGCTGGCAAGATGCTTCTTCGCCCAATTCGAGGTGCGATCGATGCTGATCTCGTTGATCCTCGGCTTACCCTGCCCGTGATGCCGGACCGGCACCGTCAGCCACAGCGGACCGGCGGGCGTCTTGATGCGATTGCGGTTGCGCCACCCATGCTTGTCAAACTGCACATCGTCGTAGTGGGCAAACACGTCGGCACGACGCAGCTGATCGAAGTAGCCGAGCCAGGGCAGGTATCCCGGCTGGAGCACGACCAGCGTCTTGATTGGCGCCGCGCCGCTCATCGCATGTACAGGTCGTACCATTCCTGGAACACGACCAGGGCCATCACGCGATTGACGTCGTTGTAGTCCGCGCCGGGCGCCGAGAGTCTGTCAACAAGCGCCTGAACCCGATCGGTCCGGAACAGTCCGTGAGCGGCAAGACGATCCGGAGAGAGCGTCTCGGCAACGTAGGGGCGCAGATCACCGAACACCCACTCGGTGACGGGCATCAGGAACCCTTCCTTCGGACGATCGACCATCTCGGCGGGGAAATATCGTCGCGCCGCCTGCTTCAACAGGTACTTCGTCTCGCCGCGGCGGATCTTCAGCGCACCAGGAAGCTTGCCAACGAACTCGACGACGTCGGTATCGAGATAGGCGCTGCGCACTTCCAGGGAGTGAGCCATCGACAGCCGATCGACGTAGGTCAGGATCTGGTCCGGGAGGATGGTCCGGAACTCCGCTTCGAGAATCCGATTCAGCGGATCCGTCGTCTTCACCTGATCAAAGGTCGTCTTCAGCAGATCGACCGTGCTGGTACCGGCAAGCGCGGCCGCAACATCCGGATGGTACAACTCGCGCTTCGCAGCCTCGGAGTAGACCAGCAGTTTCGCCCGCCATTCGGCGGTGACCGACGCGCCATCGGTGAATTGTGCCGCATCACGATGCGAGCGGTAGCTGCCGAAGATCTCGTCAGCTCCATCACCGGAGACTGCCACCTTGACGTGCTTGCTGATCAACTGCGACAGAAAGTAGCTGGAGATGACGCCGGCAAACGGCTCGTCGAAGCTGCCCAGGATGCGCCGGAGGTGCGCTGGATAGTTGCTGAACTCGATCGATTCTTCGTGGTGCTCGGTGCCGTATTTCTGTGCGACGAAGCTCGCCCACTTGCGATCTGCTTCCTTGCCGGTGGTGGTCGAACCGCTCGCGTAGGTGAGCGTGAAGGTCTTGATCCGGCCGCTCATCTCTGCGGCGACCGCAGTGGACAGGCTCGAGTCGAGCCCGCCACTCAGGAAGAAGCCGATCGGCACGTCCGACATGAGCCGGCGCTGCACGCCCTGCTTGAAGAGACGCAGGAACTCATCGACCAGTTCTTGCTCGGGGGCGGCCGCAAGTGCGGCATCAACGGAGAAATCCGGCTCCCAATATCGCGAGATCACGGGCGCCTTGCCTGGAGCGATCACCATCTGGTGCGCCGGCGGCAGCATGTAAACGCCGTTGAAGATGGTCTGCGGATGCGGGACGTGCTTGAAGCTCAGATAGTGGTGCAGGGCCTCGAGGTTGATCGTGCGCGTGAAACCCGGGATCTTCAGCAGCGCCTTCAGTTCCGACGCGAAGTGCACGGTGTCGCCGAGCCGGCAGTAATACAGGGGCTTCTTCCCCATCCGGTCGCGCGCCAGCAAGCCCACCTTGCGTCGAGCGTCCCAGATGGCGATCGCGAACATGCCGTCGATATGCTTCGGCACGTCCGTGCCGAAGTCTTCGTAAAGGTGCGGCAACACCTCGGTGTCGGCATAAGAGCGCAGCTGATGACCTCGCGCGACCAATTGCGGCCGCAACACCGGGAAGTTGTAGAGCTCACCGTTCTGAGCGGCCCAAATCGTTTCGTCTTCGTTGGCAACCGGTTGGCGGCCGTGTGCGACATCGACGATCGAGAGCCGGCGGACACCGAAGGCGAAGCCTTCGTGCCCGACCAGGTGCGCGTCGTCCGGACCGCGATGATGCAGTGTGCCGTTCATCAGCGCGACGGTCGCCGAGTCGGTGTTGCCGAACATGCCACAGATGCCGCACATATCAGGACACCCGCGTCTGCGAGCGCGGCGCATAGCTTCCCGGCCGCGCACCTTCGTGCAGCGGTGAGCTGCGCGAGCCCTGGCGCACCGAGAAGTGAGTGCTCAATGTCGTTTCGCTCACCACACCTCGAACCGGGTCGACGACGAACTCCGCCACCGGTACGTAGGCAAAGGCGTTGGCCTCTGCGAGCACGTGCACCCATTCGAAGACGAGGGGTTCATCCGACTGACGTGGAATTGTGCGTGCGTAACGAACCAGCTTGTCTGCGAACAACTGAGAGTTGCTCGGAAAATACTTGAGCGTGGTAAACACGCTCGTCAGGGCGATGCATTCGGCCACCTGCGAAAAGCGCGAAACCCCGCCACGCCGGAAGTCCGTGATCTGCCGCCGCGTGCCGGTCACCGGCTCCCAGATGCGGACGAAGAAGTTCACGACGTCCGTCGTGAACACACGCCACAGGATCAAACCGAATGTGTTGGCGTAGAGGTCCAGCGCGCGCTGGATCGGCCTCGGGAGGGAGCGATGGACGAGCTGGTTGTAGAACATCCCCGCGCGGACCAACGGCAGCAGCGCGATATACACCCAGCAGGCGGTCGTCGCGATCGCGATCGTCGATGCGGAGAACTGCTCGCTGGCCACAGGCACTGGCAATCCCGCGTTCAACACGAGAGCGGCGAGCCACTGGTCGACGAGCGTGCCAGGGGCAAAGAAGATCAGGCAGCACACAATCACCATCTCGCACAGGAAGCCGAGACGGATTTGCGTCAGGATGAAGACGAAACTGAGCGCGATGCCGGCGCCGCCGATCCACCGCGTCGCCGGGATCAGCATCAACAGGCCGCACACTACTTCGGTGCCCCAGGCCATCTCGTTGAGAAAGCGAAACAACGGATGCCGCGGCGGCCACTGTTTCCAGAACGACGGCAGGTAGCCCCACTCAGGGTTGGCCATGCCCAGTTCCATGCCGTTCCAGTCGCGATAGCCGGCCGCAAGCTTGAACAGGCCCGCGCTCAGCATGATCAGGCCGAAGTCCACTTGCAGGACCAGCAGCGCGAGCGGCCGCACCGCGGTCATGTGCGCGGTCGTCAATTCGAGCACGAACACGGCCGCGCCGAGCCACAGGGTGATGAATCCTGGCGCTCCCATCCCGCGCGACAGGCTCGTCCACCGCAGCCGGTTGAAGAAGTAGTAGCAGGTGGCGAGGTTGAAGCCGGCTGCCACCACCGTGTTCCAGCCGACCACCAGCGCGATCGCGGACGCGAACCATAGCGCCAACCACACTGATACGACGATCGGATGCTGCAATGCATTCGCGAAGGCGCCCGACTGTGTGTATCCGCCGTGCTTCTCGCTGAAGAAGTAGCGACGGGCGTGCGGCAACGCAGCCACGAGCGTCAGCAGCAGCAGCGCGCCGTATGCAGATCGAACAAAGGCCTGGAGGTGGTAGCTGAGGTCTGGCATTACGGCACGAACTGCATCAGACGCACGGCGTGTACCTCGACGACCGAGCGGCCGGCACCGCCGGGACGGTTGTTGGAGATCATCACCCGCCCCAGCGCCGTCAGGTCCGGAACGGTCAGATACACCTCTTGTATATCAGGAGACTGCTCGATCGACGTCTGAGCTACAAAGCTGGCGCCCGC
The DNA here is from genome assembly GCA_035553795.1 of Vicinamibacterales bacterium. GTDB lineage: Bacteria > Acidobacteriota > Vicinamibacteria > Vicinamibacterales > UBA2999 > 12-FULL-67-14b. Next base: position 415 of record DATMJU010000479.1, on the reverse strand, counting down.
CTTGTCGAGTACTCCGACCGAGATACGCCCGTCGCGGACCCTGGCGCGGATCGCGATCCAGCCTCGTCCCTGCAGCTGGCCGCTGCCGTTCATGTCGAACGGTATGGCGGCCGCATATGCGGACGGATCGTCGGCGGTCGTCACGACGGGGATCGCCGCGCGTGTGATCTCCGCCTTCTCGAACGCCAACTCGATCGACGCGATCGGGAAAGCCCCCGGCACTTCCACCGAAGGGTCTGGCGGCCGGCTGAGCGCATTCACGACGTCGCGATTGGTGGCGTCGCTGACGGAAAGGCGTCCAATCTTCCAGTACTCGCCGAGCTCAGCCGCATCGGCCGTGGCCTGCCCGGGACGAAGTCCCGCAGCGATGTCCGCCCGAATCTTCGGCATCAGGTTCTGCACCACGATCCAGGCA
>DATMJU010000478.1:0-4661 GCA_035553795.1 Vicinamibacterales bacterium | reverse complement strand
AGCAGCAGCGTGCGGAATTCACCGGAGGTCACAAACTCGGGACCAACCTGGTCGATGCGCGAGTAGCCGCTCGAGCGATCGTCGATCCGCAGCGTCCACGCGTTGTGCTCTTCGTCGCGCAGCACGGTCACGTCCCGGATCGGCGTCGTCAACTGATCGGCCAGGCCCTGCAGCGTTGACTGGTCGTCGAAGAACACGCGGCCGCGTGCTTCGCGATCGAGCAGCGCTTCGACAATGTCGCGCGCGTGGCCGCGGCGTTCAACCTGCGACAGCACGTTGCGATACGCGATCAGGCCGTGCAGGAACTTCTCGAGCGCAACGCCGGTGTACTCGGTGCCGTCATGCGTGCGAACCGCGCGCGATTCAACCGCGCGATGCACCAGGAAGCTCTCGAGGGCGCGTTCGTCCTTGATGAACGTTTCCGACTTGCCGCGCTTGGCGCGGAACAGCGGCGGCTGCGCGATGTAGATGTGGCCGCGATCGACCAGCATCGGCATCTGGCGATAGAAGAATGTCAGCAGCAGCGTGCGGATGTGCGAGCCGTCCACGTCCGCGTCGGTCATGATGATGACGCGGTGGTAGCGCAGCTTGTCGATGTCGAAATCGTCAGTGCCAATGCCGCAGCCAAGGGCCGCGATCATCGTCTTGATTTCGTCGGAGCTGAGCATGCGATCGAGCCGCGCTCGCTCGACGTTCAGGATCTTGCCCTTGATCGGCAGGATGGCCTGGAAGCGCCGATCGCGTCCCTGCTTGGCTGAACCGCCGGCCGATTCTCCTTCGACGATGTAAATCTCGGCCTGGGCCGGATCGCGCTCCTGGCAGTCGGCGAGCTTACCGGGCAGCGAACTGCCGTCGAGCGCGCCCTTGCGGCGCACGAGGTCGCGGGCCTTGCGGGCCGCATCACGCGCGCGGGCCGCATCAACCGACTTCTGGACGATCTTCTTCGCTACCGCCGGCGTCTCTTCGAGGAACGCGCCGAGCTTGTCGTTGACGATGGCTTCGACGATGCCCTTGACCTCGGTGTTACCGAGCTTCGTCTTGGTCTGGCCTTCGAACTGCGGCTGCGGAATCTTGACGCTGATCACCGTCGTCAAGCCTTCGCGGATGTCGTCGCCGCTGATCGTCGTGTCTTTCAGATCCTTGGCGAGGTTGTTCGCGGTGGCGTAGGCGTTGACGGTGCGCGTCAGGGCGGCGCGGAAACCCGAAAGGTGCGTGCCGCCTTCGTGCGTGTTGATGTTGTTTGCGAACGAGAATTCCTGCGGGTTGTAGCCGTCGTTCCACTGCATCGCAATCTCGACGTCGATGCCGTCGCGATTGCCGCTCATGAACACCGGCTTCTCGTTCACCACACCCTTGTTCTTGTTCAGGTGCTCGACGAACGAGATGATGCCGCCTTCGTAGTGGAAGTTGTGGCTCTTGCCGTCCTCGCGCTCGTCGTTGAGCGTGATGGTGACGCCCTTGTTCAGGAACGCCAGCTCGCGCAGGCGTCCGGCGAGCGTGTCGAAGCTGAATTCGGTGATCTCGAAAATCTGGTGATCGGGCTTGAAGCTGACCTTCGTGCCGCGGCGCTTGGTCGTGCCGGTGACGATCAGCTCGGTCAGCGGCTTGCCGCGTTCGTAGCTCTGTTGATGCGTTTTCTCGTCGCGCCAGATCTCGAGATCGAGGCGCTCCGACAGCGCGTTCACGACCGAGACGCCGACGCCGTGGAGACCGCCTGAAACCTTGTAGGCGCTGTTCTCGAACTTGCCGCCGGCGTGCAGGACCGTCAGCGCGACTTCCGCGGCGGACTTGCCGCTCTCGTGCATCGCGGTCGGAATGCCGCGGCCGTTGTCGACCACGCTGATCGAGTTGTCGAGATGAATCGTGACGTTGACTTCGGTACAGAAGCCGGCCAGCGCTTCGTCGATCGAGTTGTCGACGATTTCGTAGACGAGGTGATGCAGACCCGCCGGCCCCGTGGAGCCGATGTACATCGCCGGGCGCTTGCGAACCGCTTCAAGGCCTTCGAGGACCTTGATGCTGTCTGCGCCGTAGTCGCCGCTGCCGTTCCCGTTGCCTGGATTCTGTTCCTGATCGGTCAATTTTTTTTATCTGTGGAGCGTAATCGGTGGATCAATCGGCGGCTCACACGCGCATCGGCATGATGACGTAGGTGTAGTCGTAGCCATCCGCACCTACGGGCTTCATCACGGCCTGGCTGACTTCGTCCTTCAACTCGAGCGCCACGACTTCCGATTCCACGACGTTCAGGAAATCGAGGACGTACTGCGCGTTGAAGCAAATCGTGAGCGAGGAGCCGCTGTATTCAACTGGAATGGGCTCGTGCGCTTCACCGAACTCGGGGCTGCTCGACGTGACTTCGACCTTGCCCTTTTCAACGATCATCTTCACGGCGCGTGAGCGTTCGTTCGAGAGGATCGCGACGCGCTTGACGGCCTGCGTGAGGCGGTCGCGCTCGAATTCAACGGTCTTGTCGTTGCCCTTCGGAATCACGCGGTCGTAGGCAGGGAACTGCCCGTCGATCATGCGCGAGATCAACAGGCGCGGGCCGATTTCGAAGAACAGGTGATTCTCACCACGCTCGTACTTCACGTCGGTCTCGGTATCGGCGAGCAGGCGCGACAATTCCGACAACGTCTTGCGCGGCAGGATCGCCTTGATGTCGTCGCCCTTCTTGCCGTCGTGCTTGCTGGTGACGAGCGCCAGGCGGTGACCGTCGGTCGCCACCAGCGTCATGTCGTCGGGACGGAGGATGAACTGGGCGCCGTTGAGATAAAACCGCGTATCTTCGCCGGTGATCGCAAACTGCGTCTTGGTAACCATCTGCAGCAGCGCCTTGCCGTTGATGGTGGCCTTTACGCCGCCGCCGGCTTCCGGCAGGCTCGGGAAATCTTCGCGCGGCAGCGTCGGCATCTTCGAGCTGAACTGCCCGCCCGAAACTTTCACGGTCGTGCCGCCCTTGTCGGTCTCGATGTTGACGTCGCCGTCCGGTAGCGCGCGAACAACCTCGTAAAGCTTCTTGGCCGGCAGCGTGACCGAGCCAGGTTTGTTCACTGCAGCCTCACAGCGGCTGCGTAGCGCGACTTCGAGGTCGGTGGCGAGCAGGGTGCACTCGTTGCCACTTCCTTCGAGTAGGACGTTCGCCAGGATTGGAATCGTGTTCTTGCGCTCTACGATCTGCTGGAAAAATTGCAGTTCCCGCACAAGATCGGCTTTCCTGGCGACCAGTTCCATAAGCCCTGCTTAACCTCTGTAAATTGAGTGAAAGGCGAAGATATAAAAGTATACAAGATCTAGGTCTTGTTCACGAAATTTCCATCGCGAATAAAGCCTTTAATTTCAGATATTTAACCTGTGCATTTTTCTGTGAATGGAATGCGCTTCCGCGGACGGTCGTAAAGGGGTCTTTCGCCCTATGCTCAGACCGCGCAAACCATGCACAGTGGGGCTGTGGAAAACTCGACAGATGGCAGTATCTGGCTACTGCCTACTTGATTGACTCCAGCAAGTTGGCGACCTGCTTGTCGAATTCCGCGTTCTTCTTTCGCGTTTCTTCGACTTTTTTGATCGAGTGAATCACCGTCGAATGGTGCTTGCCGCCAAAACTGCGGCCGATCTCCGGCAACGACGCGTGAGTCAGTGACTTGCAGAGATACATCGCGACCTGGCGCGGCATCGCGACCGACTTCGAGTTGTTGCGCGACTTCAATTCGGTCAGCTTCAGGTGGTAGTAGTCGGCGACGTACTTCTGAATCTGCTCGATCGTGATCGCTTTCTCGTCGTGATCGATCACGTTGCGCAGCACTTCCTGCGCCAGCTCGATCGTCAGCGGCTTCGTTGTCAGTGACGAATACGCGATCAGGCGAATCAGCGAGCCTTCGAGCTCGCGGATATTCGTCTTCACGCGGCTGGCGAGATACATCGCGAGATTGTCAGGCAGCGGCACGCCTTCGTCTTCCGCTTTGCGCTTGAGAATCGCGGCCTTGGTCTCCACGTCCGGCGGTTGGATGTCGGCGATCAATCCCCACTCAAAACGCGAGCGCAGGCGCTCCTCGAGAGCGGGAATTTCATGGGGAGGACGGTCGCTGCTGATGACGATTTGCTTCTGGGCGTCGTGCAGCGCGTTGAAGGTGTGGAAGAACTCGTTCTGCGTGCCTTCGCGTCCGGAGACGAACTGGATGTCGTCCACCAGCAACACGTCAACGCTGCGATACCGCGAACGGAAATCGAGGATGCGATCGAACCGCACCGCGTTGATCATCTCGTTCATGAAACGTTCCGACGAGATGTAGGTCAGCTTCAACGAGGGATGATGCCGCATCACGTAATGGCCGATCGCGTGCATCAAGTGCGTCTTGCCCAGACCGACGCCGCCGTGAATGAACAGCGGGTTGTACGAGCGCGACGGTGTTTCGGCCACCGCGCGGCACGCCGCGTGCGCAAATTGATTAGATGGGCCGACGATAAACGTGTCGAAGGTGTATCGCGGGATCAAGCTGCCCGCGGGACGCTGCGGCTGCGCCTCGTCTTGCGATGGTTCAGGCGTCGCGTCGGGCGTCGACTCCGCGGTCACGAACTCCGGGCTGGGCGAGCTCACGGTCGCCGCTGTGCGCGCGTCCTCTCGGCCGCCGGCGGGGTCCGGAACGAACACCAGCTTCACC
>DATMJU010000477.1:0-7627 GCA_035553795.1 Vicinamibacterales bacterium | reverse complement strand
CTTCGCTGCCGCCGGTGATGCCGGATGCGCCGGCGACGGGCCGCTGGCTTTCGAGGGATGCGCCGGAGCTGCCGGCTTCGCTTCTGCGTGTCCCGACTTGTCCGTGGCGGGCGCGGAGTGACCGGCCGCCGGCTTGGCATCATGTTGGGCGTGCGCGACGCCGGTGGCGCCGAGCAGCATTGCGGCCGCGGCGAGGGTGCGGAGTCGCCGGATCACTTGTGAGTTGTCCGTGAGACGGCTTCCGAGAAGATCACCCGTCCCGATGCCAGTTCGTAATACGCGCCCACAAAGCCGATCGTCCCGCCTTCAAACTTGCGGCGGAGCACATCGCTGTCGTCGATCAGGTGATTGATCGACTCTTCGACATTCTCCAGGATCGCGGCGCGCAGGTGTACGGCGTCGTCCGATGGACGGGCGGCGGACACTGACGGCCGAATCGCCTTGAACAAGTAGTCGAGGTTTGCGCTGAGCGACTTGCCGGGCGGCGTGGCGATGGTTGCGGCCACTGCGCCGCAGGACTCGTGGCCCATCACGACAATGAGCGGAACGCGCAGAAGTTCGGCGCTGTATTCCAGTGAGGCAAGGATGGAGCGGTCGGTGACCTGGCCGGCGGCGCGCACCACGAACAGCTCGCCAAGGCCGGTACGGAAAATCACCTCAGGTGGCACACGCGAATCCGCGCACGACAGCACGGACGCAAAAGGGGTTTGGTCCTGCGCAGATGCGCGGCGCGCGTCCGGCGTAATCGGAAGCGATCCGGCCGGATCGGCCACGAAAGCCGCGTTGCCGGCCTTGAGACGCTCGATGGCGCGGTCGATTGCGGACGAAGGTGTCGCCCAGCCCGCGGCCGCGAGGCAGCCGACGAGCACCAAACCAAGTCGGGGCACGCGTGAGAAGGACATTCACGCTTTCAATCGGCCGCGCCGCGGCTTTCTTGAGGGCCGGGGTTAACGGCCGGTCTGGCTGATGATCGCGAAGAATGATTTCGGATCGAGGCTGGCTCCGCCGACCAGCGCGCCGTCGACGTCAGGCTCGGCGATCAGCTTCGCGATGTTGTCAGGTTTCACGCTGCCGCCGTACAACACTCGGCATCGCTCCGACGCCTCGAGGCCGAACCACTGCTTGAGCCGCTGACGGATGTGGAAGTGCGCTTCGCCCGCCTGGGCCGGCGTGGCGTTGCGGCCGGTGCCGATCGCCCACACAGGCTCGTAGGCGAGGACCATACCCGACAACTGCTCACCGGTAAGCCGATCGAGACCCTCCTTGATCTGCTTGTCGAGCACCGCCATCGTCTCATTGCGATCGCGCTGTTCGAGGGTCTCGCCGATGCAGACGATCGGGACGAGCCCCGCGGTCAGCGCGGCATGCATCTTCTTGTTGACGGTGTCGTTGGTCTCGCCGAACAGCGTGCGACGCTCGGAGTGGCCGATGATCACGTGGGTGGCGCCGGCGCCGCGAATCATGGCGGCGCTGATCTCGCCGGTGAACGCGCCCTCCCGCTCCCAGTGCAAGTTCTGCGCGCTGATCGCGATGCCCGAGCCTTTCGCCGCTTCTGAGGCCGAGGCCAGCGCTGTGAACGGCGGTGCAATCGCCACGTCGACGCCGCGCACGCTGGAGACCAACACGCGAAGATCGTTCACGTACGAGACGGTCTCGGCAGCCGTCTTGAACATCTTGAAGTTGCCGGCGATCAGCGGTGTGCGCATCTTCGCTCCGGGAGGACGGACGTCCTCCCCTTACGCCCTGTCGGGTAGGGCCGCGACTCCGGGCAGTTCAGCGCCGCCGAGGAACTCAAGCGAGGCGCCGCCGCCGGTCGAGATGTGGGTCATCTTATCCGCAACGCCGGCCGCATTGATCGCGGCAACCGAGTCGCCGCCGCCAATGATCGTCGTACCCGTGACCGCCGCAACGGCGTTGGCGACCGCCAGCGTGCCCTTGGCGAACGGCGCCACTTCAAACACGCCCATCGGGCCGTTCCACACTACGGTCTTCGCATCAGCCAGCAAGCCGGCATAGAGCCGCGCGCTTTCGGGGCCGATGTCGAGGCCCATGCGATCCCCAATCGCCGCATCGCCGACCTTTAGTACCTGCGTCGCCGCCGCCGCATCAATCTTGTCGGCGACGACGTGATCGACCGGAAGCTGCAGCACGACGCCGCGCGCCTTCGCGTGCTCGATCACCGAGCGCGCCGCGTCCTGCTTGTCTTCCTCGACCAGGGACTTGCCGACCGGCATGCCGAGCGCCCTGAAGAACGTGTACGCCATCGCGCCGCCGATCAGCAGGCGATCGACACGTCCGAGCATGCTCTCGATCACTTCGATCTTGTCGGAGACCTTCGCGCCGCCGATCACCGCGACGAACGGGCGTTCCGGATCGCCGAGCGCCATGCCCAGATACTGCAGCTCTTTCTCCATCAGGAGGCCGGCAGCAGCGCGGGGGCCCGATGACTCAGCGTCTTGAGGGCCTGAAAAGAACGACACCATGCCGTCAACCGACGCATGCGAGCGGTGCGCCGCGCCGAAGGCGTCGTTCACGTACAGATCAGCGAGTTCCGCCAGGCTCTTCGCGAAATCGGGATCGTCCTGCTCTTCCTGCGAATAGAACCGCAGATTCTCGAGCAGCACCACTTTCGATCCGGCTTGCGCGTCAGCCACGGCCTTTCGGGCAGGTTCGCCAATGCAATCAGCGGCGAACACCACGTCGCGCTTCAGCAACTGGCTGAGGCGATCGGCAACGGGCTTGAGCGAGAACTCCGGCGTCGGCTTGCCCTTGGGCCGGCCGAGGTGCGACGCCAGGATGACCGTGGCGCCCTTCTCGAGGGCATACCGGATGGTGGGCAGCGACGAGGTGATGCGGGTGTCGTCTCCGATCGTGCCGTTCTTGATCGGCACGTTGAAGTCGACGCGAATGAAGACCCGCTTGCCCGCGAGGTTGAGGTCCTTGATCGAGTATTTGGTCAAGACCTTAGAGCTTCTTGAGAAGGTCGACGCAGCGGCTCGAATAGCCCCACTCGTTGTCGTACCACGCCATCACCTTGACGAAGTCGCCGTCCATCACCTTCGTGTAGCCCGCGTCGATGATCGACGAGTGCGGGTTGCCACGGAAGTCGATCGAGACCAGCTGTTCGGTGACGAACTCCATGATGCCCTTGAGCGGACCGTCAGAGGCCGCCTTCAACGCCGCGTTCACTTCCTCGGCGGTCACCTTCTTCTCGACGAGCGCCACGAGGTCGACGACCGACACGTTCGGCGTCGGCACGCGCATCGAGATGCCGTCGATCTTTCCCTTGAGCGCCGGCATCACTTCGCCGACGGCCTTGGCAGCGCCGGTGGTGGTTGGGATGATCGACATCGCCGCCGCGCGGGCGCGACGCAGATCCTTGTGCGGCAGATCGAGCAGGTTCTGATCGTTGGTGTAGGCATGCACCGTCGTCATCAACGCCTTCTTGATGCCGAAGCTTTCGTGCAGCACTTTTGCCAGCGGCGCGACGCAGTTGGTCGTGCACGAGGCGTTCGAAATGATCTGATGCTTCGACGCGTCGTAGTCGCCGTCGTTCACGCCCAGCACGACGGTGACGTCGGGGTTGGTCGCCGGCGCGGTGATGATCACCTTCTTGGCGCCCGCGGCGAGGTGCTTCGCGGCATCGTCGCGCTTGGTGAAGCGGCCGGTGGACTCGAACACCACGTCGACGCCGACGTCCTTCCACGGCAGCAGCGCCGGATCCTTCTGCGCGAAGACCTTGAAGGAGTCGCTGCCGACCTTGATGGTGTCGCCCGACGCGCTGACCGGCACCGTCAGGTTGCCGAGCACCGAGTCGTACTTGAGGAGATGCGCCAGCGTGGCGGTATCGGTGATGTCGTTGACGGCGACGATGTCGACGTCGTGATGGGCGAGGGCCGCTCGCAGGATGTTGCGGCCGATGCGTCCGAATCCGTTGATACCAACCTTGATGGCCATTTACGCTCAGTCCCTCCGCCTGCTCAACAGTCGCCTCGACCGGAACGCAGGCAAACGTCAAATTGTACAACTTTGCGAAGCCGCGCCCCAAGGCGCACGCATCGACAAAGGCAAACGTTGCCGATACAATTCCTAAGTCCTTGAATGTATAGCCTTTACAGCATTCTCGTGCTGCTGATCGCGGTGATCGCCTCGCCGTGGTTCATCTACCAGGCCGTCCGCTACAAGAAGTACGTCGGCAGCCTCGGGCAGCGTCTCGGCTACCTGCCCGTGTCTTTCAACATGGACGGGGACGAGTCGATCTGGATTCACGCGGTCTCCGTTGGCGAAGTGCTGACCGCGCGGCCGCTGATCAGCGAGCTCAAGCGCCGCTACCCGAACCTCCGGATGTTCCTGTCCACCACGACGATGGCCGGGCAGCAGCTGGCGCGGCGCAGCGTGCAGGACGTGGACGCGGTGTTCTATTTTCCGTTCGATCTCGGCTTCGTGGTGAAGCGCACGCTCGACCTGGTGCGCCCGAAGCTCTTCATCATGATGGAGACGGAGATCTGGCCGAACCTGCTGCGGGAATGCCGCGCGCGCGGCATCAAGACCGCGGTCGTCAACGGGCGCATTTCGGCGCGATCGTTTCCGCGCTACCGGATGATCCGCGCGATGATGCGGCGCGTGCTCGACGACATCGACAAGTTCCTCGTGCAGGGCGAGGAGTCGGCACGGCGCTTCATTGAACTGGGCGCCGATCCCGCGCGCGTGGTGGTGACGGGCAGCATGAAGTTCGACTCCCTCGAGGTGTCGTCCACGGCACTGCAAGCCGGGGTCCCCGCCGCGCGGGTTATGCGCGGTGGGGTGGAAGCGCGCGCCAGGGATCGCGTGCTGCGCTATTTCCGCATGGCGGCGTCGCGGCCGGTGATCGTGGCCGGCAGCACCATGAAGGGCGAGGAAGCGCTCGTGCTGCGCGCGTTCCGCCGCGTGCGGACCGCCGCGCCGAACACGCTGCTCGTGCTGGCGCCCCGCAACCCGGAGCGCTTCGCCGAAGCAGAACAGCTCGCGCGATCGGAAGGCTGGAAGGTGGCGCGCCGCTCCGACCTGGCCGTCGACGCCGAGCCGCGGGTCGACATCGTGATTCTCGACACGATCGGCGAGCTCGCCACGATCTATCAGATTGCGACGGTGGTGTTCGTCGGCGGCAGCCTGGTCGCGACCGGCGGCCACAACGTCCTCGAGCCCGCGGTGTTCGGCAAGCCGATCGTCTTCGGTCCGCACATGGAGAACTTCCTCGAGATTGCCGATGCGTTCATCACCAACGGCGCCGGCGTGCAGCTGGCCGGCGACCAGGAACTGGACGAGGCGTTGCTGTCGCTGATTGGCGATCCGGTGCGCCGCGCCCGCCTTGGCGCCGCCGCCCGCGCGCTGGTCGAAGCCAATCGCGGCGCCAACGAGAAGAGCATCACGGTCCTGGCGTCGCTGTTGCCGCAGGAGCCGCGCGCCTATCCGGCCAACGTCAGGCCCTTCAGACCCCTTGCTTGATTCAATCTACGGGCAGGTGATGCGGGTGCGGCGCCGGCGCTTCGAGCGCCAGCCGCAGCGGCAACGCCGCTTGTTGAAGCCCGTCATCAGCGTCGGCAATCTCTCGATGGGCGGCACGGGCAAGACGCCCGTCGTCGCGGCGATCGCCCAGTGGCTGATCACCCAGGGGCACCGGCCCGCCATCCTGAGCCGCGGCTATGCGCGCACCGACAACGTCGACGGGGTGGTGGTGGTCTCCGATGGCCGTGAGGTTCGCGCAACGCTCGAGCAATCCGGCGATGAGCCGCTGATGCTCGCGCGGCAGGTGCCCGGAGCGGTTGTGTGCGTGTCACCGGATCGCTATCTGTCAGGGACCCTGGCCGAACGACAACTCGGCGCCACGGTGCACGTGCTCGACGATGGCTTTCAGCACGTGGAACTGGCCCGCAGCGTCGATGTGCTTGTGACGACGGTTGGTGAGATTCCCAACGGCAAAGTGATTCCGCTTGGGCGATTACGTGAACCGATGGATGCGGCCGCGCGCGCACACGTGCTGGTCGTGTCCGACGCCACCGCCGGAGCGGCTTCGGCGGAAGCATGGGCGCTGGGGATCTCTCAGTCGTGCGGGGCGCTGCGGAGTCTGGGCGCCCCGGAAGGGGTCTGGGATCAGGGATCGGGGATCAGGGAGCAGGGATCAGAGACTCGAGATCTGCGGGTGCTTGCTGTTTCAGGTATTGCAAACCCCGATCGGTTCCTCTCGGCGCTGAAGGATGCCAGGTGGAATGTTGTCGATGCGATGACGTTTCGCGATCATCATCGCTACACCAGTGCTGACGCCTCTGCGATCGCTGCAAAAGCATCGGCTTGCGGCGCCAATGCGATCTTCACCACGGATAAAGATGCCGTCAGGCTCGAGGGGCTCGTCGAGAGTCTGCACGTGCCGGTCTACCGCGTGCCCCTCGTCATCACCTTCGATCCCGCGGACGCGCTGTTCGACACCGTGAAGGCGGTACTGCAGTGAGAGAGTCGATCGAGTACTGGTCGGTCGTGACGGTGCGCGCGATCGCGACGCGCCTGCCTGACTCTTTCGTGCGGGCCTGGGGCACGGTGTTGGGCCTGATGTTCTATGCCATCGACCGTCCTCACCGGCGAGTGGCGTTGACGAACCTCGAGCAGTGCTTCCCGAATCGCCCGGAGCACGAGCGGCGCGCCATCGCGCGCGCGACGTTTGCGCACTTCGGGCAGGTGCTGTTGAAGCTGCTGACGTTCAGCGCGTTGACGCCGGAAGAGATGCTCGCGCGCGCCGAGTACGAGGGCGACGAGCGGGTGAGGCTCGCCTATGCAAAGGGCAAGGGCGTGCTGTTCTTCACCGGGCATTTCGGCTTCTGGGAATGCCAGGCGATTGCGCATGGCGTGGCCCTGCGGCCGATCGGCGTGCTGGCGCGGTCGCTCGACAACGCGCGGCTGAACGACTTGCTGGAACGCATTCGCACCTCGACCGGTAACCACGTGATCTACCGGCAGGGCGCGGTGCGGCGCGTGCTGAAGACGCTGGCGGCGGGTGAGGGCGTGGCGTTGCTGATCGACCAGCACATGCACAGCCCCGACGCGATCTGGGTGAACTTCTTCCGGCGTCCCGCCGCAACGACCTCCACGCTGGCGGCGCTGGCGATGCGCACCGGCGCCGCGGTGATTCCGGTATTCGCGGAGCCGCTGCCTGGTGGCCGCTATCGATTTATCTACGAATCGCCCGTCGAGCCTCCACAAGGTGAGGGCCCCGACGCGATCAGAGAGTTTACGCAGCGCTGCACCGACGTCCTCGAGATGCACGTCCGCAAGAAGCCCGAGTTGTGGCTGTGGATGCATCGGCGCTGGCGGGACGCTCCCACGCCCGACACACCGGGCATGTTCCCCAAGGCGAAGAACGAGGACAGGGACAGGGACAGGGATCAGGGATCAGGGATCGGGGATCAGGGACGGTGAGCACCCGCCTGGTTCTCCTCGCGCCGAACTGGCTCGGCGATGCCGTAATGGCGTTGCCAGCAGTGGCGGACGTGCGCCGGCATTTTCCGGATGCGCACATGGCGGTCGCCGCGCGCCGATCCGTCGCGCCGATGTTCAACATGGTGCAGGGTGTGGACTCGGTCGTCACGCTGCCGGGCGG
>DATMJU010000476.1:0-6274 GCA_035553795.1 Vicinamibacterales bacterium | reverse complement strand
CGGCTGGATCAGCCGAACGACTTCGACCTGCTGACACAGGATTCGATCCTCGAGCTGTGGGATCAGATCAGCGCCGCGACGTTCTTTGCGCTCGTGGTCATCTCGTCCATCGCGCTGATGGTCGGCGGCATCGGCGTGATGGCGATCATGACGATCTCGGTCACCGAGCGCACGCGCGAGATCGGCGTACGGCAGGCGATCGGCGCCCGGCGCCGCGAGATCCTGGTGCAGTTCCTGATCGAGGCGGCGGTGCTGACCAGCGTCGGCGGTATTCTCGGCGTGCTGATGGGCAGCGCGATCGGTCTGCTCGTCAATCTGGTCTCGGGCTTCCCGGTATCACTGCCGTGGTGGTCCTTCGCCCTCGGCCTCGGATTCTCAGCCGGCATCGGCATCTTCTTCGGCATGCTGCCGGCCTGGCGCGCCTCGCGGCTCGATCCCATCGAAGCTCTGCGATACGAGTAACATTCTTCCGCTACCAGCACCTGCCAGCCGCTGACCGGCGGTATGGCAGTTCGCTTGCACGCCTGTCTAGCGATGCTCGGCCGCTGCTTTCTGGCAGGGATGGTATTGGCGGCGACGACTGCCGGCTGTTCCACCAATAGCCTCTACACGCGACTGACCGTCGCGCCATCTCCTCATGAGCGCTACGCGGACGGCCTGCGTAGCGCCAACCTCGGCGACACAGCCCTCGGCCGTGAGTGGATACGCGCCGGAGAGAACGCGCTGATCCAGCCGGTTACTGCCACCCTTCCTCTCAACGAAACCGGCTACTTTCCTGTCGATCCGCCGACCGCCCTGGCGTATCGGCTGGAGTTGCAGCGCGGCCGCCGGCTGAGCATCGAGCTGGCGTTCGATGGCCTCGAGTTCCCTCGCCTCTTTACCGACCTGTTCGAGGTGAGCGACGGTACCACGCCGAGCCGAGTGGCCTCGATCACCGAAGGCACGACGCTGCTGTTCGACGTGCCGCGAGACGGCGCCTATGTGTTGCGCATCCAACCGGAGTTGTTGCGCAGCGGGCGGTTTACCGTAGTCCAACGCACACTCGCATCGCTGCCATTCCCAGTGAGCGGCCTGACCGCATCCGCGGTGCAAAGCGAGTTCGGCGCCGCACGCGATGTCGGCCGGCGATCCCACGAGGGCATCGACATCTTCGCGCCGCGCCTCACACCCGCCCTTGCGGTGGTCAGTGGCACCGCGCAGACCGGAACCAATGCCCTTGGCGGCAACGTCGTGTGGCTGCGTGGCGATCGCTTTGGCGAGTCGTTCTACTACGCACACCTCGACCGTTGGGCGTTCGAAGGCACATCGCGGGTCGACGCGGGAGCAGTTCTCGGATACATCGGCAATACCGGCAACGCGCGCACTACCTCTCCCCACCTGCATTTCGGCATCTACGATCGCGGCGCGATCGACCCACTCCCCTTCATTCAGGCGGATGACCCGAGGCCGGAGGCGGCCTCCGGGCTCGGGCAACTCAACGAGATGGTACGTGTGACCGCGGCACGCACCACGCTGCGCGCCGGTGCGGCGCCGTCAGCGGCGGCGAGGATGGCACTGTCGCGCGGCTCGCTGGCGCGGGTAATTGGCGCAACCGGCGCGCAATTGCGCGTCGAGCTTCCGGATCGGACGGCGGGCTACGTCGACCGAAAGATGGTGGCGCTGGCTCAGAAACCGCTACGGCAGTATCGACTGGCGCCCGGCACGGTCCTGCGTGAGCGCCCGCTGCCAAACGCTCCAGGCATCACCACGGTCGAGCAAGCAACTACCGCCGAGGTCCTGGGCGAATTCAACGGTTTTCACTACGTTCGTGTCGACGGCGCCAGCTACGGCTGGGTCGCCGCCGGTTGATCCCGCACCCTCGAATCTCACCTTCTTCCCGGATTGGCGCGGGTGTATGCTCGGCCTTATCGGGGGTTTGTGAGCCCCCGGGAGGGTACCGCCTATGAAGGTGTATGACGCTGCCAGCATCCGTAACGTGGCTGTGGTCGGTCACGGCGGATCTGGCAAGACCCAATTGGTGTCGGCCTTGTTGTTCGATGCCGGAATGGTCAACCGGCTCGGCAAGGTCGACGAAGGTAACACCGTCACTGACTACGACGAGGAAGAAATCGCCCGCAAGCACACGCTCTCTGCAAGCCTGTCCTACGCAGAGTGGAACAAGACCAAAATCAACCTGATCGACACACCCGGGTTCGGCAACTTCTTCGCCGACGCTCGTGCCGCGCTGCAGGTCGCAGACGGCGCGTTGGTCGTCGTGGACGCGGTGGCCGGCGTCGAGGTGCAGACCGAAAAGGCCTGGGCCGTCGCGGCGGAATCCGACCTGCCACGCCTGGTCGTCATCAACCGGCTCGATCGCGACCGCGCATCGCTCGAACGCGCGCTCGAATCGGTGCGGCAGACGCTGCACCGGGCGGTCGTCCCTGTTCAACTTCCCATCGGCGAAGCGCGCGACTTCCGCGGCGTCGTTGACCTGATCGCCATGAAGGCCTACACGTTTGCCGGCGACGAATCCGGCAAGATGACGGAGGGCGAGATTCCCGCCGATCTCGTCGAGGCTGCCAACGCGGCGCGCGATCAGCTGATCGAGATGGTGGCCGAAGCGGACGAGACGCTGATGGAACACTTCTTCGAGGCTGGCACGCTGACGCACGAAGAACTGGTGCTCGGGCTCGCGGCCGCCACGCGCGACGCGAAGATCTTCCCCGCGGTGTGCACGTCGGGCCTCGCGAACATCGGGGTCCAGCCGCTGCTCAACGCGATCCTCGAATATCTGCCGTCACCGGCCGAGCATCCATTCAAGGCGCTCGTGAACGGAGAGACCGTCACCATCAAGGCCGACGACAAGGCGCCGTACGCCGCGTTCGTGTTCAAGACCGTCGCCGACCAGTTCGCCGGACGGATCACGATGTTCCGTGTCTACCAGGGCACGGTGAAGGCGGACTCCACGGTCACCAACGCGACGCAGGGCACGCAGGAACGCCTGGGCCACTTGATCGTGCTGCAAGGCAAGACGCCGACCAACGTGCCGGAGCTGAAGGCCGGCGATCTCGGCGCGGTGGCCAAGCTCAAGGACACCAGGACCAACGACACGTTCGCCGACAAGGCGGCGGGGATCACGTTCCCCAAGCTGACCTTCTCCGAGCCGGTGCTCTCCTACGCGATCGAGCCGAAGAGCCGCGGTGACGAAGACAAGATCAGCACGGCGATGCATCGCCTCGAAGAAGAGGATCCGACGATCAAGTACCACCGCGATCCGCAGACTCACGAACTGCTGCTCACCGGCCAGGGGCAGATGCACATCGAGGTCACGGTGGCGAAGTTGAAGCGCCGCTTCGGCGTCGAGGTGGTGCTCAAACCGCCCCGCATCCCCTACCGCGAGACGATCACCGCGCGCGCCGAGGCGCACGGCCGCCACAAGAAGCAGACCGGCGGTCACGGCCAGTTCGGCGACTGCAAAATCAAGCTGGAACCGCTGCCGCGCGGCAGCGACTTCGAGTTCGTCGACGAGATCTTTGGCGGCGCGATTCCGCGGCAGTTCATCCCCGCCGTGGAGAAGGGCATCCAGGAGTCGCGCCTGCGCGGCTACCTGGCCGGCTACCCGGTCGTCGATTTCCGCTGCGTGCTGACCGACGGCTCGTATCACGACGTCGACTCGAACGAACTGTCCTTCAAGACGGCCGGATGGCTGGCGTTCAAGGACGGGATGAGCCGGGCCAGGCCGACGCTGCTCGAGCCGGTGATGAACGTGGAGATCTACGCACCGGGCGATCACGCCGGCGACTTGATGGGCGACCTCAACGGGCGCCGCGGCCGCATTTCAGGCATGGAAGCGCGCGGCTCGACGACCGTCATCAAGGCGCAGGTCCCGATGTCGGAGATGCTCACCTACGAGCAGCACCTGACGTCGGTGACCGGCGGCCGCGGTTCGTATCACATGGAGTATTCGCACTACGACGAAGTGCCGAATCACCTGCAGACCAAGATCATCGCGACGTCGAAGGCCGAGCGCGGCCACGTCGCGGAGGAGTTCGCCTAGCGCTCCGTCATTTCGTCTTCGGCCTCAATGTCGGCGATCGCCTGGACCGTGACCCCGAGGTCCGTGATGATGCCGTCCTTGAGGCCGTAGATCCAGCCGTGCAGTTGCAAATCGTGGCCGTTGCGCCACGCGTCCTGGACGATGGTGGTGCGGCCGATGTTGCGGACCTGCTCCACCACGTTCAGCTCGCACAACCGGTCCACCCGCCCCGCGTCATCCTTGTACTGCCGCAGCTCGCGATGGTGATCGCGCTGCACGTCCTGGACGTGGCGCAGCCAGTTGTCGATCAGGCCGTGCGAGGCGCGGTCCATGGCGGCGCGCACGCCGCCGCAGCCGTAGTGCCCGCACACGATCACGTGCTTGACCTTCAGGACGTCAACGGCAAACTGCAGGACCGACAGGCAATTGAGATCGGTGTGCACGACCACGTTGGCCACGTTGCGATGCACGAACAGTTCGCCAGGATCGAGCCCGACGATCTCGTTGGCCGGCACGCGGCTGTCCGAGCAGCCGATCCACAGGAACTCCGGTGCCTGCTGTTTTGCCAGGCGCGTGAAGAATCCGGGATCGCGCTGGACGCGTTCAGCGGCCCAGGCCTTGTTGTTCTGGAGAAGGCTATTGAGTGGCGGCATCGACTCTAGATTCTACCCGCGTCTCGCGACCCATGTGGTCATGGACCGCTGGTCCTGGACCACTGTCGTCTTGATGGGGTCAAGCAGGGTTCCGTTGAGGCTGGCGGTCCAGCCCTCGATAGTGGCGGCATCGACCAGGTATCGATCGGAGCCGTCCGGCAGGCGGTAGCGGCCGTGACCGATTGGCTCGACGTCGCCGGCGATGCCAATCGTGCTGGCGAGGCGCGCGAAGAACAGTCCTCCGGGCTTCAACACACGCCACAACTGCCTCACCATCGTCGCGAAGTGCGCCTCATCCCTGGCAAAGTGCAGGACCGCGCTGGCCAGCACCACGTCGAACGATGCGTCGGGAAAGGACGTATCTTCGATCGCCTCCACTCGAAAATCCGCCGGCGCGCCTGGCGCGAGCTCTGCCGCCAAGGCGCGCACCTGCGCGATCGCGCGGGGGTCGGCATCGTTGCCCGCCACGTCGAACCGGTTGCGCATCAGGTAAACGAGGTTCCGTCCACCACCGCAGCCGGCATCCAACACGCGCATGCCGGGGGCAATGCGCCCGCGCAGCAACTGGTCGAACACGTAGATGTCGATGTTGCCGAACTGTTCGGAGAGCGGTGTGCTCATATCGGTCTCAAGTCGGGCTCCACCCACGACCGCCGTGCGACCACGGAGAACAGCTTGCCCTCCGAGTAGTGGTGCAGCGGCAGTTTCCGGTCGCCGTGCATGGCGATCAGCGCGCGCGCCAGTTCGTCAATCTCCATCGAGCGGTCGGCGGCTGCGAGGAAGCGATCGATCACGGTGACGTAGAAGCGCGTGAGCGTCTCGTGGTATCCCGAGGTGTCCGTGTTCTTCGTGCCGACCGACTCGTTGTAGAGCGAGATTCGCCGGCGCAGCAACTCGAGCGCCGCGACCGCACCGTGAGCGTGCACGTGCCATAGGCCCACCCTCAGGTGCGCCTCGTGCGTCCACTCGGCCTTCGGCAGCGTGCGATCGATCAGGGCGCGCGCGATGCGGTCGGTTTCGCTCATGTCACCCGAAAAAGGAAAAGGCCCCGACAGCGACTGCCATCGGGGCCTGAACTGAAAACTGACGACTGAAACCGCTAACTGTCGACTCTTGACTGTCGACTGCCGTTAGGCTCCGCCGGCCTTGCGGGGCGTCGTGCTCTTCTTCTGAGCGCCACGCGCCGGCTTGCTGGCCTTGTTCTTCGCGCCGCCGCCGTCGCCCTTCTTCTTCTGGGCGCCGCCGATGCTCTTGGCCGCGCCGCGGAGGCGCTCGCCCAGGCTCTTGGTCTGCTTCGGCGCTTCGCCGGCCTCAGCCGCCGCTTCCGCGGCCTTCTTCTCTTCTTCCGCCTTCTTCGGGTCGAACTCGCTGCCGATCAGTTCGATCTGCGCGACTTCGGCGGCATCGCCGCGGCGGGCACCGAGCTTGAGGATGCGGGTGTAACCACCCGGGCGATCCATGAAGCGCGGAGCGAGATCGTCGAACAGCTTGGTGACGACGGTCTCGTTGAGGACATCGCGCATGACCAGGCGGCGGGCCGAGAGCGAGACGCCCTTCGGATCGTTCGCCTTCACGCCGCGCTTGGCGATGGTGATCAGCCGCTCGA
>DATMJU010000475.1:0-2162 GCA_035553795.1 Vicinamibacterales bacterium | reverse complement strand
CCTGCTGCTGGCGCGCGCGGTGGTCCGCGAGCGCGACCTTGCGATTCGCGCTTCCCTCGGCGCCGGACGCAAGCGTCTGTTCGGACAGGTCATGGGCGAGACCGTTGCGCTTGGCATGCTTGGCAGCGTCGTCGGGATTGGCATCGCGTGGGGTCTGCTGCGCATCTTCGTTTCGCTTGCGCCGGTGAGCTTCCCGCGGCTTGCCGCGATTACGCTCGACACCGGGGTGCTCGGGTTCTCGTTGATAGTCGCGATCGCCGCCGGTCTGATTGCCGGCCTGGCCCCGGCGGTTCACCTGTTGCGATCGGATCTGAACAGCGTGATTCGATCCGGTGGGAGTCGCGGAGCGACGGCGGGCAGCGCCCGATCCGCCAGCCGCCTGCTCGTGATCACCGAGGTCGCGCTCGCCCTCGCGTTGGTCACGACCGCGGGATTGATGGTGAAGAGCCTGCTGCGATTGCAGTCCCAGGACCTCGGCCTTACGCGCGAGCCCGTGCTCACCTTCGGCATCGGCGTGCCGCCGTTTGTCGCGAGCGGAAATGACGCCGTCGCCCGGTTCCAGTCGGAATTCCTGTCCCGCATTCGCGCCCTTCCCGGCGTCACCCACGCCAGCGCGATCAGCCTGCTGCCGATCGGCCAGACCGGCAACAACGGGCCGGTCCGCCGCATCGATCAAACCGGCGACAACGACGGCGTGCCCGTGACCGAGTTCAGGATCGTCATGGACCGCTACTTCGAGACGATGGGTATTCCCATGCTGGCGGGACGTTCGCTCGACGATCGCGATCGGAAGTCGACGACGTTCGTGGCCGTTGTGAATGAGACGCTCGCCAAGCGCTTGTTCCCGAACCTGGAGCCGTCTGCGGTAGTCGGCCAGCAGATCCGCCTGTTTGGCACCACGGGTCCGGCCAATGAAGTGATCGGCGTTGCGGCGAACGTTCGCTCGCGCCGGCCGGACGCCGTGCCCGATCCGGAAGTGTATGTGGCGTTCGATCAGAACCCGTCACCGGGCATGAACTACGTCGTGCGCGCGCAGGGCGATCCGGCGGCGTTGAGCGGCCAGATTCGGTCCACGCTTGCCCAGATGACGCCGCATATCGCGGCGGCGAACCTTCGCACCTTCGACGAGGTCGTCGCCAATGCCACGCGCACGTCGGGCATGTTGTCGTGGCTGAGCGTGCTGTTCGGCGGTCTCGCCGCCGCACTGGCGATCCTCGGTATCTACAGCGTGATGTCGTACACCGTGGCGCAACGTGAGCGCGAGCTGGCGATCCGCGCGGCAGTCGGCGCGACGCGGTCGTCGCTCCTGTCGATGGTGTTGCGAGAGGGGCTGTGGCTGAGCGGCGCCGGCATTGCGGCTGGAGCCGTGATCTCGCTGATCGCGGCCGGAGTGCTGCGGACCCTGCTGTATGACGTCGACGCCCGCGATCCGATCGTCTTCGCGGTGTCCGCGATCGGCCTGGCGGCGATTGCCCTCCTCGGATACCTGATACCCGCGACGCGGGCGTCACGCGTCGAACCCGTGGTTGCGCTGCGGAGTGAATGATTTAGATACTCGACTGGTCCGACCTATCACTTCGGCATTTACGATGGAACGCCCAGAGGAGCGTTCCCGTCTCTTGCTGGCAGGAGGCTCAAGGAAATGTCGTCAGCAGTGATCGTCACCACCACCCCGAGCGTCGAAGGCCGGAAGATTACCGCCTACCAGGGCATCGTCACCGGCGAGGCCATCATGGGCGCCAACATCTTCAAGGATCTCTTCGCCGGCATCCGTGACATCGTCGGCGGCCGCTCGGCCACCTACGAGCGCGAGCTCAGGCGCGCGCGCGAGCTGGCGATGGCTGAGATCAAGCAGTCTGCCGCCGAGCTGGGTGCGAACGCCGTGGTCGGCGTCGACATCGACTACGAGACCGTCGGCGCCAACGGCGCGATGCTGATGGTTACCGTCAGCGGCACCGCCGTCGTGCTGTCCTGACAAGGTCGACGAACCTGCAGGTTCGTCACGACACGAAGCTCGTCGCTACATGAACCGGGGGTCGCGCTTGAGGAACGAGCCGGCCCCTGCCTTGCCAGTGAACTTCCCGCCTTCGATGATCACCTTCCCGCGCGAGAGGACGGTCTCGGTGACGCCCGTCACGGACCGTCCTTCATACGGGTTGTAA
>DATMJU010000474.1:0-4155 GCA_035553795.1 Vicinamibacterales bacterium | reverse complement strand
AATCGAAGATCAACGCCTTGAGCGGCGCGTCCGGATCGCCGTCCGGCGGAGGCAAACGGTGCACGATCGCCTCGAGGATCTCCTTGACGCCGATGCCGCTCTTGCCGCTCGCCAGGATCGCCGACGAACCATCGAGGCCGATGATCTCCTCGAGCTGGCGGCGCGCTTCTTCCGGTTGCGCCGAGGGGAGGTCGACCTTGTTGATGACCGGGATGATCTCGAGGTTGTTGTCGACCGCGAGATACGCGTTGGCGAGGGTCTGCGCCTCGACACCCTGCGACGCATCGACAAGCAGCAGCGCGCCTTCGCACGCCGCGAGCGATCGCGTCACTTCGTAACTGAAGTCGACGTGGCCCGGCGTATCGATCAGGTTCAGGACATAGTCCTTCCCATCGTCGGCCCGGTAATTCAAACGGACCGGGTGCGCCTTGATGGTGATGCCACGCTCGCGCTCGAGGTCCATGGCGTCCAGGACCTGCGCCGTCATCTCACGGGCTTGCAACGCGCCTGTTTCCTCCAGGAAGCGATCCGCTAGGGTCGATTTCCCGTGGTCGATGTGCGCAATGATGGAAAAGTTACGTATGTGGGGCTGCTTCACGGACAGTTCAGTCCTTTATTATGACTCATGCCCGACCCTTCGACTGAGCTCAGGGCAGGCCGGGACCAGGCCAGCTTCAGCTGGATCTGCCCTTCGTGCGGCCGCCGGGTGCCGCGCACGGTGGCCAGCTGCCGCTGCGGCGCCGGAATGCCCGCTGACGCCGCAACGCCTCCCCTAGTCGAGGAACTGGCGCCGCCGGAGACGTCTTCACGACTCCCCGTGCTGCTGGCCATTGTGCTCACGCTCACCTTTTCTGCCGGCGCGTACTGGATGTTTCTGCGTCCCGTAGCCAGTCCAGCTGGCGAAGTCACCGAAGAACAACCCGAGGAAGCGTCCGCCGCGGCCTCCGAGCCGCGCGGCCAGTCGCCTGAGGCCCGCGCGTGGGACGCAGCGGCGAGCGCGTTGCCGCCCCTGGTTCCCGGCAGCGACGTCCTGGCTGCGCCGCCCACGTTGGCGTCCGCGGCAACCATCGAAGAAATGGTCGACAAGGTCATGCCGGCAATCGTGCTGATCGAAGCGACGAGTGGACGCGGCAGCGGCTTCTTCGTGCGTCACGACACGTTGATCACCAACGTTCACGTGGTGCAGAACGACACTTACGTGACGGTGAAGAAGCACGATGGCTCATCGGCCAACGCGCGTGTCGAATCGCGCGCGCCGGCGTTCGACATCGCCATCCTCAAGGTCGCGCAGCCCTCGTCATCGCAACCCGTCATCCAGATGGGGAGCACCAAGTCGCTGCGCGCCGGGCAGGAGATCATCGTCATTGGATCGGCGCTCGGCACGCTGCAGAACAGCGTCTCGCGCGGCGTGATGAGCGGCCTGCGTTCGGCGGGCGGCGCCACGCTGGTCCAGACCGATGCGGCAACCAATCCCGGCAACAGCGGCGGACCGATGCTGGATCGCAACGGCAACGTGGTCGGCATCACGACGATGGGCTATAAGGGCGCGCAGGGCCTGAACTTCGGCGTGGCGATCGATCACGCGCGCGACCTGCTTGAAGGGCGCCAACCCAACATCGGCACGGCCGGCGGGCTGCAGGACATCCAGTCGCAGGCGCGCGGGACGGAGAGCGATCGCCAGCAGCAACAAGGCGAGGAGCAGTTCCGCAATGCGGTGCGGCAGTTGGCGATGGGCGCGAACCAGATCGATGCAGGCTGGCAGCGGTTCCGCCAGCAGTGCTACACGTCGCCGATTCCCGGCAACTACGATCGGGAGTGGTTCGCGGTGCTGGTGCCGCGCGGCATACCTGGCGATGCCGCGGCCGGCTGCATCTCGTACTACCAGGCAGTGCAAAGCGACATCCGGCAGTTCCACAGCCTGATGCAGCGCGCGACCAACGATGCCCGCCGCGCCAGCGTGCTGCCGGGCACGGTGCGCGATGTCCTGCGCACGAACCGCCTCGATTTCGACTGGGACAGGTAGGATCCCGGCGCGGTCGCATCCTGGGCGCTGCTGTGGATCGGGCTGCGTGGAAACGAGTGACCGCGCTACTTGCACCGGTCACGATAGTCGGCGTTCGGCGCGGGTAACGAGCGCGGCTGGTGATAGACGATCGCAGCGGCCGTCTCTTCGCGAATGGCGTCCGGCCAGACGCTGCGTAGCTGCCCGTCTATCGCGAGGGCAGCGCCGGCGTTCTTCCAGATCACCGCGTCCATGGAGCGGCCCGAGCGCACCCGATCGAGCGTGGCCACGCAATCCTTGAACAGCTCCAGCTGCAGTTGGTGAAAGTGCGGCGGCACATAGCCGCTGTATCCGTTGACGACCGGCCGTCCATGCGTCATGCCGCGATACATCGCCTGCACGTTCTCGACCCACCCGTAAGCCGGCAGCTCAATCACCATGTCGGCACGCAGGCTCGGGGGCGGAGGGGGCGGGACCGCGACCACCGGCAAGACCACCCAACCGTCAACCACCAACAGCAGGCCGATCGCCGCCGTCGCCGCGAGTGAAGTGCGGCTGACCACCGGCCACAACCTGGTGACGGCGAACGCTGCAAGCACGGCAAGGCAAACGATTTCAATCGACGCAAACAACGCGGGCACGCGCGCCGCGTCAAAGCCTGGCAGGCCGAGGAACAGTGTGTAGGGAGGCTTGTACCAGAAGCGGTGACCAAACACGCGCCCGACCGGGCCGAGTGCGAGCGCCGATGCGGCAACCAGCGCGGTCAGGTAGAGCACCGGCATCGACGCCGACCGCAGCGCGACACGGAACCGGCGCGAAGCGAACACGGCGATGATCGCGAGATAAAGGCCGACGCTGATCGCCTTATACGGCCTCGGGAAGAATGCGGCGCTCACCACCACCGTCGCAATGGAAAGTCCGAGCAGCCCGACGATCAGCGCCGGCTCGCGCAGCGGCTGTCGAGAGCGCCAGGCCATGATGCCGCCCGCAACGATCAGCAGGACGATCACGGCACCGGGATAGGCCGCCAACTCCGGCTTGTCGGGAGCGGTGGCAAAGGGCCACACCAGCAAGTGATTCGATCCCAGGAACATCGAGGTGGCGTCGGCGCTGTTACGCTGCATCTCCTCGACCGATCGGACCAGGTTGTATTCAGCGCGCACGGTCCTGAACATCAGGATCACCGGCGAGATGGCCAGAATCATCGCCACCAGAACACCGGTCACCGCGCCGAGCTTCCTGAGATCGCGCGTGGCGATTGTCAACCACACCAGCACGATGCCCAGGAGCACGGAGAAGAACAGCAGAAAGTAGCCGCACACCAGCGCGTTGAGCGTCGTGGCGGCACCGAAGACGGCCAGCCATCTCCATCGCGCGGTCGTCCAGTACAGATGCAGAGCCGCGAGCGCGGCCGGCATGAAGAACGTCGCGTCCGTCTGGATGTGGGATACCTGGGTCGCGTGGTACGGAGCGAACGCAAAGGCAAGAGCGCCGATCAGCGCCGCATCGCGCCGTGAGGTCAGCACCATGCAGAGCCAATACGCGCTGAGCCCGTTGAGCAGGGGCTCGGCGATGTACATCACGTTGTAGGCCGCCACTGGCGATGCGCCCAGCCACTGCAACGGCGTGGTCAACCAGGTCAGCCCGAGCAATGTCTCGGACAGCGCGAGCGCACGCGTCATCGGCGCAAACGCCGGCGCGTTCCAATACGCCTCGGTCAAGGGAAGCTGCTGGGCGTTCCACCACAGGATCCACGTGTTGAGGAGCGGATCACCAAGGTCCGCTGGAAGCGCGTCAGCGAGGCGCGGGATGAGCTCCGCGTGCATGCCCACCGTCAGGACCGTGAGGAGTCCAGCGACCCACGGCCACGAGAGCCACCGAAGCGACGCGTGCGCGTGCCCGAAGACTGGTGGTTGGATGCCGGGCATTCTGACACAGTGCTAGCATTTGTCGTTCCAATGCAGCTACGCGGCGACATCCCGACCCCGGCCCTTCTGCTCGATCTCGACGCCTTCGAAGACAACATCGCGAAGATGGCGGGGCATCTCAAGACGAGGCAGAAGGCCTTTCGTCCTCACGGCAAGACACATAAGTGTCCTGAAGTGGCGAAGGCGCTGCTACGAGCCGGAGCCATCGGCAGCTGCGCGGCCCGG
>DATMJU010000473.1:0-4625 GCA_035553795.1 Vicinamibacterales bacterium | reverse complement strand
GGATGAATGTACTGACCATCGGCCGCGACCACGGTGATCTTCAGTCCGGGAATCCTGACATCGAAATACGTCATGGCGGCGCCGTTGATGAACCGCAACCGCACCCGTTCGCCGGGCTTGAACAACCCCGTCCAGTTTCCTGCCGGCGCAGTGCCGTTCATGAGGTAGGTGTAGGTCTCAGCGCTGACGTCGGCCAGGTCGGTCGGCGCCATCCGCATCTCCCCCCACATCTTCCGGTCTTCAATCGTCGCAGCCAACCCCTGACGGCGAACGTCGCGGAAGAAATCGCCGACGGTGCGCTGATTGAAGTTGAAGTAGTCGGCTTGCTTTTTGAGCTTCGCGAACACGCGTGCCGGGTCTTCGTCGGTCCAGTCGGACAGCACCACTACGTGCTCGCGATCGAATTGCACCGGAGACGGCCGCCTCGGCTCGATCACGATCGCGCCATAAACGCCCCGCTGCTCCTGAAAACCGGAATGGCTGTGATACCAGTAGGTGCCGTCCTGTCGGACCTGAAATTTGTAAACGTACGTTTCACCCGGACGAATGCCGGGAAAGCTTATACCGGGCACCCCGTCCATGTTCGCCGGCAGGAGAATGCCATGCCAGTGGATCGACGTGTCTTCGCGCGTGCGGTCGAACGCGTTTGTAACCCGAAGTGTCACCGTGTCGCCTTCGCGCCACCGCAACGTGGGCGCGGGGATCGATCCGTTCACGGTCAACGCGGTCCGCGTGCGACCGGTGAAATTCATCGGGGTCTCGCCAATCCGAAGATCAAACTCGGTACCTGACAACTCGACGGTGGGGGTCCTTGACGACGTCTGCGCCCACGCCGGCGCGGGCCATAGACCCATGCCGGCAACCGCGCCGCCCATCGCGAGCCCTTTGACAAACGTCCGCCGCGACGGCGCGCTTCTATAACCCTGTCGTGCTGATTTCATTCGAAGCTCCTGCGTCTTACAAATCTTCAAAGCGCGCCTCTGCCAGGCGCACGCGTTTATTTGTGTTCACCCTTGTGGGGGGGCATGGACGGCATGGGCATGGCCGGCTTGGGACTGTCGCCGCCTTGCATGAACTGCTGTTCCTGGAGGCGCCGTTCGATTTCGGCGGGGGGGGCGGGGTTCAAGCTCTCCATCTCCGACAATTCCTCTTCGGTGAGTTGCGGTAGACGCCGGATGAAATGCACCAGTCCCCACGAGGATGATTTCGCGGAAGTGTCGCCGGTGCCGAAGCCAGGCATTCCGGTGAAGCGGATCCCGTTCTCGATGATGTAAAACAACTCCCCATCGGTGAGCTGTTGCGTTCGCGGCAGCCGCATGTCGGGCGGCTTCGGAAACATACCCCGGCCAAAATCCGTATCTCCGCTGCCGTTGTTGGCATGACACGTCGCGCAGTGGTCCGCGAAATGAGCTCGGCCCTCGGCCAGTATTTCGGGGTTGGCCTGCGTAGGGTTCTTGACGTTCTTCGCATGCCAGCCGATGGTGAGGTTGCGGGCGCGTAAGGCCATGGCCGTCTCCAACGCGCCAGGCGTTTCCCGGGCACTCAACCCTGTATTCATGAGGTAGATCAGGCCAATCGTGGCGATCACCGCGCCGAGCAAAACCAGCAGAGCTGCAGCCTTCAAGACCGGTCTCATGACATCGTTTTCTCCCACTCCCTAACGATATCGCCGCCGGCCGGCGCGGACATTAATTTTGTTTCATGATCTATTTGCAATGCCCCAGGTCGTGACGGTCGCGGCATAATGGATTCGAGGCTTTCTTCCAGAGGAGATCGACATGATTAGAGGTTTTGCATTTGCCATGGCTTCAGTGCTCTCGGTAACCGTGCTGCTTGCTACGAGCGCCTTCGCCCACCCCGCCCACGAGCAGAAGGTGATGGGCACGGTCACCATGGTGGCGGCCGATCACGTCATGCTCAAAACCATGGACGGTAAGGACGCCACCGTCGTGATTAACAAAGACACCAAGTTCACCCGCGCCAAGAAGGCGATGAAGGCCTCCGACATGGTTGTCGGCTTGCGCGTCGTGATCGCCGCTGTCACCGACGAAAACGACGAGAAGTTGATCGCTAAGACAGTCGAGCTTGGTCCGGCACCTGCCACTAAGAAGTAACGTGATCATCATTCGAGACGCCATCATGAAGCTGCTGACCACGGTGACCTTGGTTCTCGCGCTGCCAACGCTCGCTGCCGCCCAGGCCGCCGCCAACGATGCGGCGTCCGTCGAAGCGTGGTTGAAAGGCTACGACGCCGCCTTTATGGCCAAGGATCTCGATCGCCTCGCGGCGTTCTATCATCCCGACACCACGTTCTACGAAGGCGGTGGGATCAACAACGGCTGGGCCGATTATCGTGATCGTCACCTGGGTCCGGAACTGAAGATGTTCGAGAACCTCGAGTTTGCTCACAGTGGCACGAAGGTGACGATGTTGCCCGGCGGCGAGTCCGCCTACGCCGTCTCTCGCTACACCATCAAGGCGAAAATGGGCGAACGCCTGGTCGACAACGAAGGGCTCGAAACGTTGCTGCTGATCAAGACGGCTGAGGGTTGGAAGATCCGACATTCGCACACGTCTGGCCGCGCGCGACGTCCGGCACAATAGGAGGCAGCTATCTATCCCGTCCTCTTTCGGGTCGGGAGCTTCGAGATCACCAGCTTTGGCGCGCTCGTCGCGGCTGGAGCGCTCGTCGGGTTGTGGCTGTTCCGGCGCGAGTTGAATCGGAGCGGCCTCCCCAAAGATGCGATTGACGCAGCCTTCGCCGGTATTTTCGGCGGGCTGCTAGGCGCGAAGTTGTGGTGGACCGCCGAATTTTCCGACAGCGCACCGCTGCTATCGTTATTGCTGTCGCGCGGTGGATTGAGTTGGTTTGGCGGCTTCACCTTCGGGCTTGCCGCCGGCCTGCTGGTCATCCGCTTCAAGCGATTGCCGCTGTTGCCCACGTTGTCGGCCGCAGCGCCCGCGCTGGCCATCGGCCATGCAATAGGGCGGATCGGATGCTTTCTCGTTGGTGACGATTACGGCAAGGTCACCGACCTGCCGTGGGCTGTGGCGTTTCCCGACGGGCTCCCGCCAACGCTCGAACGGGTTCATCCCACGCAAATCTACGAGGCCATGCCGCTGTTGATTATCGGATCGCTGCTGCTGGCCTTGCGCCGTCGCGGACTAGATGACCGAGTCGTCTTGGGGGCATACTTTGCCCTTGCCGGGACGACACGTTTCGTGATCGAGTTCGTTCGCGTGAATGAGCGAGTGTTTGGCCCGCTGACAGTAGCGCACCTTGCCGCGTTTGCGGTCGGCGCAGTAGGCTTTGCGCTGATGCTTTCCACAGGCCGCTCGGCCATAATCCGTACTGCATGAGGCATTCATGAACCACCTTCGTCGCACAATTCTGGCAGTGGCGGTCGCCGTGTCCGCCGTCGCAGCCACCGCAAACGCCCACGATTTCTGGCTGGTGCCTGACATGTTCGCTGTGCCCGCCTCCGGAGAGATCGTCGTCAAAGGTCAGACGAGCAGCGCCTTTCCGACGACACTCTCTGCGGTTACACCGGATCGCGTCACCGAAGCCCGAGTGATCGGCGCGGCTGACGATGAACGGATCACCGCGCTCTCGACGCACGACAACTCCCTGGTGTTGCGCCACCGCCCGAAGACACCAGGTCAGAAGGTCGTCGCGGCCGCCGTTGGCTGGCGGCACGTCAAGGAAACGGCAGAAAGTTTTCGCAAGTACCTGGTTGGAGAAGGCGCCGAGGACGCGCTGGCGCATTACGACCGAACGGGACAACTGCCGAAGTCCGACATCGTCCGGCGCTACGCGAAGTATGGAAAGACCGTTGTGGAAGTGGGCGAGGGGCCTCGCGCGTTCGATCGCAGCGCGGGACATCCACTCGAATTCATCCCCTTATCGGATCCTGCGGCGGCGGGTGGTCAACTGCAGTTCCGGTTGATGTTCCAGGGCAAGCCCCTGGCGGGCGTGCGCGTGCACGCCGGAACTGCGCCGCGGAATGGGAAATCAGCTCCCGAGATTTCAGCGGTGACGACCGACAGTGGCATCGTTACCGTGCCGGCCGGCGCCGGATTGTGGAACGTGCGCACCATTCACGTCGTGCCAGCCCCGGCGGGCGCCGACGCGCAATGGGACGTGCATTGGGCGACGTTCGTGTATTCGCGCAAGTGATCGGGCCCGGATCACGAGCGTCGGCGCGTAAGTCAGTTGGCGATGCGTTCGATCTTCGAGTAAAAACCGCTCGTCTTCAGCGTGACGGTCACCGGCTCCCACGACGTATTTTGCCAAAACCAGCCGTGTTGTCCCGCGAACGGCGCGCGAAAGGAGCCGTGGCCACCGGCCGCGGCTTCACCCTTCCAGTAGCTGGCTTCCTCCTTGCCACCGTCCATCGGCGCACCGTGCATGTCGAAGTCGACACTGCCGCCGGCAGCGCTCCAACTAAACACATAGGAATCGCCGGCGTTCATAGTGGCCTTGATTTCGACGGTCTCCCCGGGCTTCAACGCCAGCGTGAGTTGATCGGCGCGAAACGGCACCGGCGATTGGTGTACTGTGGCGGCGGCGTCTGCGCTGACTGGCACAGACATGTCGATTAGGGCCTGCGCCTGCCTGCGCAATC
>DATMJU010000472.1:0-2744 GCA_035553795.1 Vicinamibacterales bacterium | reverse complement strand
TTCCAGGAGATCAACGCGCGCGCGAGCGATTTCGCTTTCGCTTCCGCCGCGGCCCAGATCGCAGTTGAAAAAGACGGCCGCTGCACTCGCATCGCACTCGGCGTGGGCGGCGCTTACGCGTTCCCGCTTCAGCTCGACGTGTCCGCGCTCGTGGGCACCAAAGTGGAAGATAAAGCCGTGCGCGATGTCGTGACTGATGCGCTATCGGCACACGAAGCCATCGGCGACGCCCACGCGTCCGCCGATTATCGCCGCCGCGCTGCTCTCACCATGTGCGTTCGTGCCATTGCGGAGGCTTACGCGAATGCGCGTTGAGCTCGACATCAACAAACAGAAACACGAGGTCGAGGTCGAGCCGCGCACCACGCTGCTCGATTGCCTGCGCGACAAGCTTCAGCTCAACGGCGCGCACGCGGGTTGCGAGCACGGCGTCTGCGGCGCTTGCACGGTGCTGGTCGACGGCGTCGCGATGCGCTCATGCCTGATGTTCGCGGTGCAGGCCGATGGCTACCAGATCACCACCATCGAGGGGATTTCGCCCGGTCCCGGCGAGCTGTCGCCGATCCAGGATGCGTTCTGCGAAACCCACGGCATGCAGTGCGGCTACTGTACGCCGGCGATGATCCTCGCGGGTCATGCGCTGCTTCTGAAAAATCTCTCGCCGACACGCGAGGAGATCGTCGATGCGATCTCCGGCAACATCTGCCGCTGTACCGGCTATGCGCAGATTGTCGAGGCCATCGCGCTCGCCGCCGAGCGCATGCGCGGCCAGAACGAGCCCGCGGAGAAGCGATGAGCGCGCCGGGCAAATTCCGCTTCATTTCCTCCGACCGTCGCGTGCGAGAGGATCGCCGCTTCGTCGTCGGCAAGGGCAACTTCGCTGCCGACATCGTTCCGCAGGGCGTGAAGCATGTCGCGCTGGTGACGTGCCCGTTCCCGGCTGCGAAGATCGTCTCCATCGACAAGTCCGCCGCGCTCGCGATGCCCGGCGTGCATTACGTGCTCGACGGGCAGGAGCTGGCCGGCGCGACCAACGTGCTCGCCGCCGGCATGGACACGCCCAACGTGCCGCGCCGTCCGCTCGCGCTCGATGTTGCGCGCTACGCAGGCGAGTGGGTCTGTGCGGTGGTGGCTGACACCCGCGCGCTCGCCGAGGACGCAGCCGAGTTGGTCAACGTCGAGTACGAACAGTTGCCGTTCGTGCTCGATGCCGAGACCGCCTACGCGGGCGGTGTGCTGGTCCACGAGGACCACGGCTCGAACGTGATCCTCGACCGCACCTTCGTCTGGGGCGAGGTCGAGAAGGATTTCGCCGAGAGCAAACACACCTTCAAGCACCGCGTGAAATGGGGCCGCAGCTCGACGGTGCCGATCGAGACGTTCGCCGTCACAGCGTCTTGGGACCCTTGGCGCGAGATCATGGATATCTGGGCCTCGATCCAGATGCCGAAGTATCCCGACCAGACCGCGATGGCGCTCAAGCTGCCGATGTCGTCGGTGCGTGTGCATTACGACGTCGATGTCGGCGGCAGCTATGGCGTCAAGCGCGGCATCAAGCACACGGTGCTGGTCTGCTATCTCGCCAAGCGTCTCGGGTTCCCGGTCCGTTTCGTCGAAGACCGCATGGAGAACATGCGCGGCGGCGATATGCACGGGCCGGAGCGCTTGTTCGACGTCGAGGTCGCCTACGACGACACGGGCGTGATCCGCTCGATGAAGATGCGCGCGCTCGACAACGTCGGCGCCTATGCGGGCCGCTCGCCGTTCCAGCTCGGCAAGCCGGTCGGCGCCATCGTTGGCCCGTACCGCATCAAAAGCGTGCAGTATCAGGCCATAGCCGTCGTCACCAACAAGACGGTGCAGGAGGCGGTGCGCGCCTTCGGCCAGTCGCCAACCAACTTTGCCATCGAGCGCACCGTCGACGAGGTCGCCAATCGTCTGGGTCTCGACCGGCTCGAAGTCCGGCGCCGCAACCTGATTCAGCCTGAGCAGTTCCCCTATCTCATCCCGAGCGGCTCGACATACGACAGCGGCAACTATCCAGCCGTGATCGACAAGGTATTGCAGCAGGCTCCCTATAAAGAGGTCCTCGCGGAGCGCGATCGATTGCGCGCCAAGGGTATGCTCGCCGGCGTCGGCATCGCCGCGTGTCTGGAGCCGAGCGGTGGAAATTCATCGTTCGAGCCGCTGCTCAATCCGAAGGTCGGTACCACCACCTGGATGGACTCCTGCCGCATCGACGTCGATCTCGTCGGCTCGATCACTGCGACGATGCACACGACCTCGGCAGGGCAGGGGCACGAAACGCTGGTCGGCACAGTGGTCGGCGAGGTGCTCGATCTCGATCCCGAGCGCGTGCGCGTCGTGCGTTCGGACTCTCTCAACGCGTTGCCGAGCAACAGCCCGGTCGGCAGCCGCATGGCGATCATGCTGGGCGGAGCGGCGTTCCATGCCGCGCGCAAGATCAAAGACAGAATGATCGCGATCGCCGCGCACAATCTCGGCGTGCCTGCTGATCGCCTTGTTTACAAGGATGGCAACGTCTTCGACACGGCGTCGCCCGACAAGAAGCTCACCTGGATGGAGCTTGTCACCATCGCGCACCGGCACGTTCACAAGCTACCGGAAGGGATGGAACCGGGCTTGTCGGTCAGCCACATCATGCCGGTGCCGACCGGCGGCGGATTGCCGACGGCCGATGGCCGCGTGCAGATGTATCCCTGCTACGCGTTCGAGTTCCATCT
>DATMJU010000471.1:0-5866 GCA_035553795.1 Vicinamibacterales bacterium | reverse complement strand
CCGGCACGCGTTGCTCCGGCGACAGATAACTAAACAGGTGCCCACTCTGCTGATCGCCTCCGCGCATACGCTGGCCTCCGCCCGGCAGTGTAGTACGACGATCGGCATCATGGGTACCCCTTTTTCAGCAGCCTGCTAGGGCTGGTGCACGTAGAGCCACGACTCGAGGCCCGATGCCAGCGTCACAATCACGCGGGCGTAGCTGAATTCGGCTTCGTAGTTGTCCGCCTGTACCAATTCAGCTTCCGTCACTTCGAACGCGGTTCCCTCAACGCGTCTATTGCCGTCTGCGGACGTCGTCACGTTGTCATGATGCGTCTTGTTCAGGCGCGCCACTATCGCGGGATCTGGAATCGCGACCAGGGATGGCTCGTAGCCGACGAGCGCGTCCTTCCGTCCTTCGAGTCTTCGTCCGAACGTTGCCAGCTGAATCTCTTCAAACTGCAACGTGCCATACGAAAACAACAGCGGCATGTCAGCGCTTTCGCGAAGTCGGAAACTCGTCGTGATAGCAGATCGCGGCGAGGTCGCTGGTGCGCTCTTCGAAAAAGAGGCCCGCGTCCGCGATGGCCTGGTTGTAGACGGATGGGCCGAGCTCTTTCAGGATGAAATCGAGGAGCAGACCGGCCTTGAGATCGCCGATCGGCTCGTCCATGTTCTCGGTGAAGTACGCCGCGATCGCCTGTTTCCTCGGCCCTTCCTGCAAGGTGATCTCGCGCTTTGCTTTCGGCACTCCTGCACCTCACCGGTAACCCGGCACCCGGAACCGGGAACCTGTTCTACAGAGTCTTAATACTCAATTCGCGCAGCTGCTTCGGATCGACCGTTGATGGCGCGTCGCACATCAGGTCCACCGCCTGCGTGGTCTTTGGGAACGGAATCACTTCGCGGATCGACGTCTCGCCGGACAGCAGTGCGCAGATACGATCGAGGCCGAGCGCGAGGCCGCCATGCGGCGGCGTGCCGTACTCGAGCGACTCCAGGAAGAATCCGAAGCGGTTCTTCGCGTCTTCGTCCGAGAGGCCCAGCAGGCGGAATACCTTGGCCTGCGTCTCGCGATCGTGGATACGAATCGATCCACCGCCAAGCTCCCAGCCGTTGAGAATCACGTCATAGGCCTTGGCCAGCACCTTGCCCGGGTCTGACTCGAGCATGTGCAGGTCTTCTTCGCGCGGCGCGGTGAACGGGTGGTTCACCGAGTCCCAGCGCTTCTCGTCCGCGTTCCAGTCGAACAACGGGAAATCCGTCAGCCAGCACAGCTCCCACTTGCCTTCCGGGATCAGGTTGGCCTTCTTGGCCACCGCGAGACGAAGCTGGCCGAGGATCTTCGACGCGGCGTCCGGCGCGCCGGACGCGAGCACGAGGAGATCTTCCTTGCCGGCGCCAGATGCCTCGAGCACACTGCGTGCGCCTTCCTCGCCAATCGCCTTCGCCGACACCTGCACGCCTTCGGCGGTGTAGCGCGTATAGATCAACCCGCCGGCGCCGGCCTGCTTGGCCATCTCGACGAGCTCATCGACTTCGCGGCGTGAGTACTTCGCGGCTCCGGGAATGACGAAGCCGCGAATGGTGCCGCCATGTTCGACCGCTTCGCGGAAGATGCCGAACGGCGACTGCGCGAACAGCGGACCGAAGTCCTGGATCTCCATCCCGAAGCGCAGGTCCGGCTTGTCCGAGCCGTACTTGGCGATCGCTTCCGCATACGCCATGCGGCGGAACGGGCGCGGCACTTCGACGCCAATCTCCCTGAAGCACGCGGCCAGCGCGCCTTCCACGATCTCGAACACCAGCGGCGGCGTCGCGAACGACATCTCGAGGTCCACCTGCGTGAACTCGAGCTGGCGATCGGCGCGCAGGGCTTCATCGCGGAAGCAGCGCGCGATCTGCACGTAGCGGTCGAAGCCGGCGATCATCAGAATCTGCTTGAAGATCTGCGGGGACTGCGGCAAGGCGTAGAACTCGCCCGGATGCACGCGCGCCGGCACCAGGAAGTCACGCGCGCCTTCCGGCGTGGACTTCGTCAGGATCGGCGTCTCGATCTCGTAGAAGCCGTTTTCATCGAAGTACTTCCGCAGCGCCATGGTGATGCGGTGCCGCAGGCCGATGTTGTGTTGCAGTTGCGGACGGCGCAGATCGAGATAGCGATACTTCAGGCGCGTCTCTTCCGAGACGTTCTGGTCTTCCGCGATCGAGAACGGCGGCGTCTTCGCCTCGTTCAGGATGCGCAGTTCCTTGACGCGCACTTCGACCTCGCCGGTCGGCAGCTCCTTGTTCACGGTCTCGGCGGAACGCAGTTCCACCTCGCCCATGATCGCCACCACGAACTCGGAACGGAGCTTCTTGGCTCGCTCGAGCAGCGCTTCGTCGCCTTCCGTGACGACCTGTGTCAAGCCGTGACGGTCGCGCACGTCGAGGAACAGCAGCGATCCCATGTCGCGGACGCGATGGACCCAGCCGAGCAGGACGACGTTCTTGCCGACGTCCGCTGGCCGAAGCGCGCCGCAGGTATGAGTTCGAGCGAGAGATCCGAGCTGTTCTGCCATTTCCTAAATCTTTGACTTGAGAAACGCGGCCACTTCGGCGCGCGGTCGTTGTTCGTCCTGCCGTGTGGCGAGGGCGCGAATAGTCACAGTACCTGCTTCGAGCTCCGGTTTTCCAATGACTGCTGCGAATGGAATCCCGCGGGCCT
The DNA here is from genome assembly GCA_035553795.1 of Vicinamibacterales bacterium. Classification (GTDB taxonomy): domain Bacteria; phylum Acidobacteriota; class Vicinamibacteria; order Vicinamibacterales; family UBA2999; genus 12-FULL-67-14b. The sequence goes on along the minus strand of DATMJU010000471.1, from coordinate 3,177 downwards.
GCGCATACTGGAACTGTTTGACGAGCACGCCCTTCTGGTTGTCTTCGGCTGGGCCTTCCGGGTAGAGCTCGACGCGAAGTCCCGCCGTGCGCAACTCGGTCGCAAGCGCGAGATACAACTCGGCACGGTTCGCGAACCACTGCACGACCATGACGTCCGCCGGCGCCTTTACGACTGACGGAGGGAACATGTTCCGCTCCCCCATCACCACGAGGATGCGCTCGAGCCCGAGGGAGATGCCGCTCGCCGGGATGTCTTCACCCGAGAACATGCCGATCAGGTTGTCGTAGCGTCCGCCGCCGCCCAGGCTGCCGGCCAAATCCGCCACGCGAATCTCGAAAATCGGTCCGGTGTAGTACGACAAGCCTCGCGCGAGGCTTCGATCAAGCGCGAGGTGCGCGCCGGCACTGGTGTTCTTGCAGAGCGTGAAGATCTGGCGCAGATCGGCGATGCCGGCCTTGCCGTCCTCATTTAACGCCGACGACTGCTCCGTCATCCACGCCTCGAGATCAGCCGGGGGCGTCCCGCTCAACTGCGCGAGCAGCGTATCTGCGACGTTTGGGGCCAGTCCCCGCTCGCCAAGTTCCTTGCGGACGCCGTCCACGCCAATCTTGTCGGCCTTGTCCATGATGACCAGGACCGGGCCGTGCAACTCCGCGGGAACTCCGGCGTGGGCCAGCACCGCATTGAGCAGCTTGCGGTGATTGATCACGATCTGGAAATCGGTGAATCCCAGCCGCCGCATGACATCGGCCGCCGCCGACAGCAGTTCGGCCTCCACCGTCATGGAGGTCGACCCCATCGCGTCCACGTCGCACTGGTAGAACTCGCGGAAGCGGCCCTTCTGAGGACGATCGGCGCGCCACACCGGCTGCACCTGGTAGCGCTTGAAGAACTTCGGCAGCTTGCCGCGATACTCCGCGGCCACGCGCGCCAGCGGCACGGTCAGGTCGTAGCGCAACGCAAGGTCGGCCTGCCCGGTCTCCGCGCCTTCTCCGCGCTTGAGAATCTTGAAGATCAGCCGGTCGCCCTCTTCGCCGTACTTGCCCTGCAGCGTCTCGAGGTTCTCGACCGACGGCGTTTCGAGCGGTTCGAAGCCGTACTGCTGGTAGACGTCCGCAATGACGCCGATGACGAACTGCCGGCGGCGCACGTCTTCCGGCAGGAAGTCGCGCATGCCGCGTGCTGGACCGGTGTTCACTTGAACCCCAGCGGCTTGGACGGCCGGGTGACCGTTGCGTAATCGAGGCGGTAGTTCACGTAGTTGTCCGCGTACCAGCGAATCTCGGCGACTTCTTCGTCGGTGAGCTGGCGCTTCACCTTGCCGGGCCGTCCCATCACCAGCGAGCGCGCGGGGATCCGCGTGCCTTCGGTCAGCAATGTGCCCGCGGCTATCACGCAGTCGCTCTCGATGTGCACGCCGTTGAGCAGGATCGCCGCCATGCCGATCAGCACGCGATCCTCGATGGTGGTGCCGTGCACGACCGCCGAATGCCCCACGGTGACTTCATCGCCGATGATCGTCGGATGCGTGTCCCGCATCACGTGGATCATCGTCAGATCCTGGATGTTGGTGCGCTTGCCGATGCGGATGTGATTCACGTCGCCGCGAATCACGACGTTCATCCACACGGAGGATTCGGCGCCGATCTCGACGTCGCCAATCACCTGCGCGCTCTGATCGACGTAAGCGGACTTGTCCAGTCGAGGCGACTGGCCCTTGAACGAGCGCAACATCTAGATCTTCGGAAGGGTGACGCCGCGCTGGGCCTGATACTTACCCTTCTTGTCCTTGTAGGAAATTTCGCACGGCTCGTCGCTCTGGAAGAACAACACCTGGGCGATGCCCTCGTTGGCGTAGATCTTCGCCGGCAGCGGCGTGGTGTTCGAGATCTCGATCGTGACGTGGCCTTCCCACTCCGGCTCGAACGGCGTCACGTTGACGATGATGCCGCAGCGCGCGTAGGTGGACTTGCCCAGGCAGACCGTCAGGACGTCGCGCGGGATGCGGAAGTACTCCACCGTCGAGGCAAGCGCGAACGAATTGGGCGGGACGATGCACTCGTCGCCCTTGATGTCGACAAACGACTTCGGATCGAAGTTCTTCGGGTCCACCACCGTGTTGTAGACGTTGGTGAACACCTTGAACTCGTTGCCGACACGACAGTCGTAGCCGTACGAAGAGACGCCATACGACACCACTCCGGCGCGCACCTGGCGATCCTCGAACGGCTCGATCATGCCGTGTTCGAGGGCCATCTTGCGGATCCAGCGATCAGCCTTGATGGCCATCGGCTTAGAGCTCCATTCCCCGGAAGAAGTAACCCAGTTCGAACGCCGCCGTCTCCGGGGCATCCGAGCCGTGCGTCGCGTTGTTGTCGATCGACGCGCCGAAGTCCTTGCGCATGGTGCCGGCCTCGGCCTTCGCCGGGTCGGTCGCGCCCATCAGGTCGCGCCACTTCTTGATCGCGCCGTCAGCTTCGAGGCACATGACAACGCACGGCCCCGAGGACATGAAATCCGTGAGTCCGCCGAAGAACGGGCGGGCTTTGTGGACGTAGTAGAAGCCTTCGGCCTCGGCCTTGCTCATGTGAATCATGCGCATACCGCGGACCGTGAAGCCGGCCGCCTCGATGCGAGCCAGGATCTGTCCTGTCACGCGCTTCTTGACGGCATCTGGTTTGATGATGGCAAAGGTTCGTTCCATAAGAGACTGATTATATCTGGCCGCGCCTCCGGCGCAGCGGCTTCGCGAATCACTATCGTGGCAGCTCCCGTGCGGGATAGCACCCCATGACCTTCACGAACACCGTTCGCTCGGCCAGGCCCGCCAGGGCGGCCTGCATCCGGGGCGAGGCAATGTGCCCCTCCACGTCGATGTAGAAGACGTATTCCCACGGTGTTCCGGGCCGCGGGCGGGACTCCAGCTTCGTGACGTTGAGCCCCTCGTCCGCGATGACGTTGAGGCACCGGACCAGGGCGCCATGCTCGTGGCGGGTCGACAGCACCATCGATACCTTGGCGGCAATCCGCGGGTCGCACTCCACCGGGGAGGCCGCCACCACCACGAACCGGGTGTAGTTGACGGCCTGGTTCGCGATATCGCGCTTCAGGACGGTCAGCCCGAAGTGCGCGCCGGCCTCCTCGCTCGCAATCGCGGCCTCGGTCGGGTCATTC
>DATMJU010000470.1:0-3635 GCA_035553795.1 Vicinamibacterales bacterium | reverse complement strand
GATTGCGCCGACAGGGCGTGGATGTCGTCGACCTCGGGGCCGGCGAGCCCGACTTCGCCACGCCGGAACACATCAAGAACGCGGCGCATGCGGCGTTGGACGCCAATTTCACCAAGTACACACCCACGCCGGGCGTCATGGAACTGCGCGAGGCGGTGTGCCTGCGGTATCGCACCGATTACGGTGTCGAGATCAAGCCGGAAGAAGTCATCATCACCGCCGGCGCCAAGCAGGCGCTCTACAACACGGCGATGGCGCTGTTCGATCCGGGCGATGAAGTCATCACCCACGGCCCGTTCTGGCCCAGCATCGGCGATCAGATCAAGCTGGCGGACGCCAAACCGGTCATCGTCCAGACGCACATGGAGGACGGCTTCACCATCAAGGCTGATCCGCTGATCGCCGCCCTCACGCCGAAGACGAAGGCCATCATCATCAACTCGCCGTGCAACCCGACCGGCGCCTTGATGACGGAAGCGGAGATGTCGAAGATTGCCGACGCGGCATCCGCCCGCGGCATCTGGGTGGTCGTCGACTTCACGTACGAGAAGTTGATCTATGAGCCGGTCGCGCACAACCTGATCAAGGTGCTGTTCGAGAAGATGCGCGATCGCACGGTGATCTGTAGCGCGGCGTCAAAAGCCTACGCAATGACCGGCTGGCGCTGCGGCTGGGCGGTCGGCCCGAAGGAAGTGATCGCGCAGTGCAACGTGATCCAGGGGCACTCGACTTCGAACATCAATTCGCTGACCCAGAAGGCCGCCATCGCCGCGCTCACCGGTCCCCAGGATGGGGTCACGACGATGCTGAACGAGTACCGCAAGCGGCGTGATGCAGTGCACGGCTGGCTGACGGCCGATCCACGCATCGTCTGCGTCAAACCCGGTGGCGCGTTCTACCTGTTCCCATACATCGCTGACTTGCTGTCGCCCAACGGCATCAAGAGCAGCGGCGAGTTCGCGGAAGCGTTGCTGAAGGAATCGGCCGTTGCGGTCACGCCTGGCGAAGGCTTCGACGCGCCGGGCTACTTCCGCTTGTCGTACGCCACGTCAATCGAGCGCTTGAAAGAAGGCTGCGATCGCATCGCGGCGTTCGTGCAGAAGCTCGAATCGACCGGCAAGCTCACCACCGCTCGCTAGAGTCCGTCTCCGCACCAAGGACGCAGTTTCTGCGGTCAGTTCGCACGCAGCGTTGATGGCCGCGTGCTGGTGATCGGCGGTCGTGGCGACGCCGCGCAGCAATCACAGCGCGATGGGAGACCTGAGAAATACGCCAAGGTGTGGCCCCTGCCCGGGAAGTGAGTGCTATGGATGAAACGCTGGCCAAGGCCTTCTTCGCGAAGGTCGTGCAGTCCCTCGGGTTCCTGGTAAGCGAACACGGGTTTTCGGAGCCCCGATTCAAAATCGACGACAGGATTCACTTCGCGTACGCGAGCTTTGAACGCTCGCATCTGGCCCTCGAGTGCTCATGCGACCAGCGCGATGAGCACGTGGACTGCCATGTCGTTCGGCTTGGTGTACCCGAGAACGTTGACGCTCTCGAGCGTAAGGACCGGCCGTGGCGCGAGGGTGTGTACCAGTGGGTCAAGCGCCACGGGGGACGCGATCCGCTCTTCAGCCGGCCACAGGACCTGAGCTTCCCTGAACGGATTCCGATCAAGCTCGACGACTACGCTGAGATGTTGAAACGATATGGCGGGCCGATTCTTGCGGACGATCCGACCGCGTTGGACTAGGGGAGCTGCGGAGGCAAGAGCGAGAAACTAGCGGTTCGCAACCAGGACGACGCGCGTCAGGTCGCGCTCAGGCTCCGGCCACAATAGTGTGCGCACGCGGACGCCGGCTTCGTTGAAATAAAGCAACTCCGCAAGGCGATTGAACTTGATGCCGCGCTCGCGCTCGAGGCGATCGATCTCCGCCACAGGCGCGACCACCAGCGCGCGGTTGGGCTGCGCGAGGAAGTTCATCACCTGGTCGTCACCGATCAGGTCCGTGGTCCTCACTCCCGAGTAGAACACCAGGTTGCGGACGAAGACACCGAGCGTCCCGACCTCTTCATTGCTGGTCCGCTGTTCCTGGACGATGCGCGCCATCTGCCTCACCGTGTCGTCGCCGCCGCTCGACAGCGCGCCGTACTGCACGACCGGTAACGTCACGGCGCCGGCGAGCGCAATCACCACCGGCGCGCTGCGCCAGGCGCCTGAGATTGCCACCAGAATCACGATCGCGCCCGCGGTCGCGATCAGGTACGCGGCGATGGTCGTGTAGACGGGCTGCACGTTGATCAGCAGCGGCTGCGCGCGATACAGCAGCACCGCCAGCGTCACGAAGAAGACGCCGCTCAGCAGCGACCCGACCACAACCGGCAGCGCCCGCCGCGGCGTGGATCGCACGCCGTCAAAGCCGCGGAATTCCTGCGTGCGCTCGACGATCGAGGAGGCGAGCAGCAGGGCAAGCGGCGGCAGCACCGGTAGGATGTAGCGCGGCTGCTTGCCGACTGACAGCGTGTAGAACACCAGCGGCAACATCGCCCACATCAGCAGCCGCAGGTCGATCGTGCCGATCGAGCGGCGGCCGCGCAGGAACTGCGTCATCGGTCCAAGCCACGTCAGCGCCAGGGGCGTCCACGGCAAGAGACCGCCCGCGACGACGGGGAGGTAGAACCACCACGGCCGCGGATCGTTGAACCGGGAAGTGGAGAAGCGCTCGAAGTTGTCGCCAACGAAGAAGCTCTGGAGGTACTCGTTGCCGTGCTCGATCCACATGGCCAGATACCACGGGGTCGCGACGGCGATCATGATCGCGAAGCCGAGCACGATGTCGACGGGGTTGAGGCCGATAGACCGCCGCTCGATCATCAGCACCGGAATGATCACGATGAGCGGGATGATCAACCCGACCGGCCCCTTCATCAGGAAACCAAGGCCCAGGCCGAGCGCCGCCAGCACCACGAACTTGCGCGGCGAGCGCTCCGACTCCAGCGTCGATATCAGCGCCGCCCATATGGCCAGCGTGATGCAGAAGGTCAGCGGCAGATCCGGCAGCGCCATCCGGCCGATCGAGAAGTACCCGAAGTTCGTGGCGACGATCGCGCCGGCAAGCAGCCCCGTGGTTTCGTCGTACCAGCGCCGCCCGCACGCCGCGGTGACCAACACCAGCCCGACACCGGCCAGCGCCGCCCACAACCGCGCGCCAAACTCGTTGGCGCCAGTGACGAGGTAGGTGGCCGATGTCAGCCAGTAATACAGGACCGGCTTCTGGAACCGCTTTTCGTAGTTGTAATACGGGGTCAGCCAGTCACCCGATGCGACCATTTCCCGCGAGGATTCAGCATAGAACGCCTCATCCGAGTCGGTAATGGCGCCGCGCCCGAGCCCCGCGAAAAAGGTCAGCGCTGCGAGCAGGAGCAGCGGTAGCGTGATTCGGTGCACTGTTTTGATATACTACCGGCAGTTTCGTTCCGTTTTGCCTGCGTTTCTCGCGCGGACCTGCTCCGCACCACTCCACACCTGATAACTGAAGTAGCCCCTTTTTGAATCTGGACAGCCCGCATGCCTAGCCATAAGCGTCAAGGTCCCCACCGTGGTGGTGGTCACCAACCCCCGCCGCAGCCAGACGTCGCCAATGAGGCCGCCG
>DATMJU010000469.1:0-7784 GCA_035553795.1 Vicinamibacterales bacterium | reverse complement strand
GCGAAGCCAGGGTGAACACGGCGACAAGCGCGATGAACGCGAAGACCCGTTTGTCCATGCCCGGGAGAGTAAGCCGAGTGCAGCCGGCAATCAAGCCGCAGGGGTTGCGGCCAGCGACATTGCCATGGCCTCGACGGCATCCGGCCAGAACTGCGTGCCGCGGCCCTGCACTAGCAGGCCGATCACCTCGTCTACCGGCAGCGGACCGCGATACGGGCGCGCGCTCATCAGCGCGTCGGCCACGTCCGCCACGGCCAGGACCTTCGCGGCCGGCGTCAGTTGCGCGCCGGTCAGGCCGCGAAAGTACCCCTCCCCGTCGAGCCGCTCGTGGTGATTCGCGGCATCCTCGGCAAGGTCGCGAAACACCGGTACCTGCTGCAGCACGTTGAGCGTGTGCGCGGGATGCTGCTTGACGATGGCCCAGTCGGCATCGGAGAGCTTGCCGGGCTTGTCGAGGATCGCGTTGGGCACGGCGAGCTTGCCGATGTCGTGAAGCAGCGCCGCGCGGCGCAGGCGGACGAGCTCGGCGGGGGCGAAGCCAAGGCGGGCCGCGGCATCCACGGCCAGCGCGGCCACGCGATCCGAGTGTTCGAACGTAAAACTCGATTTCGCGTCGATGACCCACGCGAAGCCGGTCGCGATCTGATCGAGACGGTCTTCGGTGGCTTCAATGACGCGCTCTTCCGGCTCCGCGGCGGCGACGGTCGCATTGAGGTCGGCGGCTTCCAGCGACGCCCACAATGCCGGCGATGAAATCTGGTTCAGGCACTCCACCAATTCAGGATCGAACCAGCGGCCCCGGCGCTCGGCGGCCATTTGCAAGGCGCGCTCGGGGCCGGCCACGCCCCAGAAGATCTCCACCACTTGTGCGAGGCCGATGATCCGTGCCGCAATCGGAATGCCCGCGCCGCGCAGCCCGGCTGGATGCCCGCCACCGTCCCAGTGCTCGTCCATCGATTGCACCGCCTGCGCGGTCGCTTCGGACATGCCCAGGGCGCGCGCGATCGCAGCGCTGCGCGCGCAGCGGATCTCGAACAGCTCGCGCTCGCCTCGAGGACCGACCGCGGCCAGCTTGATGAACTGCGCGACGCGCGCCAGGAAGTCGCCTTCGGGCTCGACCCACTCGAAGGCGTACCGCACCTTCTGGTCCAGCTTGCGCCAGTCGCGCAGCCAGACCGCGCGCTTCGTGGCGTGCTCATCGGGACCGCCGAACATCTCGAACACGCGCGCCGCGTTCGAGGAACAGCCGGCGTCTTTCAACAACGTGGCGTAGAACAGATCGGAGCTTTCGTCGGGCGACAGGCGCAGCGCATCCGCCAGCCGCATCGCGATCAGGCACGTCCGCGCGGCGTGCCCGCGCGGATGGCCTTCCGTGATGTCGAGGGCCGCCGAGAGGCCCGTCAACACCGCCGACATGGGGAGCGTTCGCGCCGTCACAGGCCTTGTGCTCCTTATGACGCTATTTACGGTAGCCGGGTCCCCGAATCGGCTCGCCCGGCCGTGCATTCGTAATCTTGCCGCCCGAGATGACGGCCTTGCCGTTGACCAGGACGTATTCCACGCCCTGTGAATAGTGCGTCGGATCGACGAAGGTGGACACGTCGCGAATCGTATCCGCATTGAAGACCGTGACGTCGGCCTTCATGCCGGGGCGCAGGATGCCGCGGTCGGTGAGCCCGACGCGGCCGGCGGGACGGGACGTAAAGCGCCGGACGGCATCCTCGAGGGTCATCAACTTCTCTTCGCGGACGTACTTGCCCAGCACGCGGGGAAACGATCCCCACGCGCGGGGATGCGACTTCGATTCCGAGAACGGCCCGTCTTCCGCGCGAGCGCCGGAGTCCGTACCAATCGAGATCATCGGATTGGCCAGCGCCAGCCGCACGTCGTCTTCACGCATGATCGAGATGATCACGGACGTCTCGCCCTGGTCGGCGATGACGAGGTCCATCGCCGCGTCGCGCGGGTCCTTCCCCATCTCCTTGCCGATCTCAACAAGGTTCTTCCCTTCCCACTTGCGCAGCGCGGGATCGAGGACCGTGGACACCATCACGCCGGCGCCGCCGCCCGATCCGTACCACTGGTTCTCCCAGTCCTTCGCGTTGGCGTCCTCCATGTCGCGCTTGATGCGTTCACGAAGCGAGGGATCCTTGAGGCGCGCAAGCATTTGATCGAGGCCGCCCTCGCGCACCCACAACGGCAGGCACGCATCCAGGCCGTTCGATGCGCGGTCGTACGGATACATGTTCGCCGTGACGTCGAGGCCGCGCGCGCGGGCCGCTTCGAAATGCTTCAGCACCTCCGGCATGCGCCCCCAGTTGGCCTTGTAGGCGGTCTTGAGATGCCACACCTCGGTCGGGATGTTCGCGCGCTCCGCGACGGCAAACGCTTCGTCGAGCGACGGAATGATCTGGCCGGACTCGGAACGCTGGTGCGTGATGTAGATGCCGCCGTATTGCTTCGCAACCTTGGCGAGTTCGACGATCTCATCGGTGGTGGCAAACCGTCCGGGCACGTACTGCAGTGACGTGCTCACACCCAGCGCGCCGTGCTGCATCGCCTGCTCGACCAGCTTCTTCATGGCCTCGAGGTCAGCGGGCGTCGCGGCCTTCTGGTCGTTGCCCATCACATAGGCGCGCACGCCGCCTGAACCCACGAAGGTGCCCATGTTCAGCGCCGGCCGGTTCTTCTCGAGCCGCGCGAAGTATTCGCCGAGCGTGCGGAAGTCGAGCACCACCTTGAAGCGGTCGTAGGTGGGCTGCGCCGTCCGGACCAGCGCGTCGTTCAGCGGCGCGATCGACGCGCCCTCCCCGGTGATCTCGGTGGTGATGCCCTGGGTGATCTTGCTGGCCGCGCGCGGATCGGCGAGCACGTTGAATTCGGACTGCCCCAGCATGTCGATGAAGCCGGGCGCGACCACCAGGTTCGAGGCATCGATACGCGTCGTCGCGTCGCGTCCGCCGAGCTGGCCGATGGCCGCGATGCGATCGCCGATGATGCCGACGTCGGCGCGATACCACGGTGCGCCGGTGCCGTCGACCACGCGGCCGTTGGTGATCAGGACATCAAAGGTTTCCGCTGGTGAGGCAGATTGGGCCGGTGAGGCTGGCGGGGCCGACCGCCCACACGCTGACAACGCACACAGAACGACCAGACTCGCAACGACTCGACGCATCGGCATGCAGGGAATCCTATGTAGAATCACTGACAGATGTCGAGTTTGGCTTTTGTCCGGCCGATGGCGGCGTGCGTCATCACCGGCCTCGCGCTGTATGTGACGCGCGGCGTGCTCGATCAGACCGTCACCGCCGACTCGGTGGTCCGCTTTGCGATGCTGCCGCCATGGCAGGCGCTGCTCGGGTTCCTGTGCCTGGCGGGGCTGCTCCTGGTCGGCATCGACCATCTCAACGCGCCGCGCGGCACGACGGCCATGACGCGGCCACGACTTGGCGAGCTGGTACTGCCGCTGTTTGCGCTCGCAGTGTTGCTGCTTCCCTATCTCCCGGTCCTGCCGGATCGCCTGCCGGCCTTGCAGGCACTCGCGGGACCACTCGGCGCCATCGTATGGCTGTCGGTTGCGGCGCTCCAGGGCTGGGTGCTGTGGCAATCGCGGCTCATCACGGCGCGCGCGATCGAGGGCTGGAGCGTGACGACGATCACGCTGGTGTTGTGCGCGTCGGCGGCCATCGTCGCCGGCACGGCGGCGCAGCGGCTGACGGGTACGGCGTTGTTTCCGTCAGGTGATGAACCGCACTACCTCGTCATCTCGCAGAGCCTGTGGCGCGACGGCGATCTGAAGATCGAGAACAACCACCAGCGCGGCGACTATCGCGAGTACTACCCGGAGGATCTCGAGCCGCATTACCTCACGCGCGGCAGCGACGGCGAGATCTATTCGATACATCCGATCGGCATCAGCGTCCTGCTCGCGCCAATCTACGCGCTGGCCGGCTACAAGGGTTCGGTCTGGGCGTTGATCCTGATGGGCGCGGTGGCAGCCGGCCTCGCGTGGCGCTGGACCGTCGGCACCATCAACGCACCGGGCGCGGCGACATTCGCGTGGGCGGCCATCGCGCTGTCGGCGCCGTTCATGTTCAACACCTTCACGGTGTATCCCGAAATCGCCGGCGCGCTGGCGGCCACGTTCGCGCTGACCGCTACCATCCGCGCGCAGGGCAAGAGCGGCCTGTTGCGGTGGGTCGCCATCGGCATCGCGATCGCCGCCTTGCCTTGGCTCAGCACAAAGTACGCGCCGATGTCCGCCGCGCTGCTCCTCGTCGTCTTTTTTCGACTTCGTAGAGACTTCTCTCTTAAGACACCTGCCGCATTTTTAGGGAATTCGAAAGTCTGGGTGGTCGCGTCAATTTATGCGCTCTCCCTCCTCGGCTGGTTCGCATTTTTTTACGCGTACTGGGGAACGCCGCTACCCATGGCCCCGTACGGAGCTCTGGTCCAAACGACACCGCTGAATTTGAGGTTTGGCGCGCCCGGCCTGCTGTTCGACCAGGAATACGGCCTGCTCGCGTACGCGCCTGTCTACGTGCTGGCCGCCACCGGCCTGTATTCCATGTGGCGAAGCGGCGGCGAGTTGCGGCGGCTCGCGATTGAGATCACTTTTATCTTCGCGGCGCTGCTTGCCACGGTCGGCGCGTTCGGCATCTGGTGGGGCGGCACGTCAGCACCGGCCCGGCCGATCGCCTCGGGTCTGCCGCTGTTGATGTTGCCGATCGCGGTGGCGTTCCGGGCTGCGCCGGTCGCGTCGCCCCGGCGCGCAGCGCAGCACCTGCTGCTGTGGATCAGCATCGGCATCGCCGCCACGCTGACCATCGGCGAAGGCGGATTGCTGATCAACAACGGGCGCGATGGCACATCGGCCCTGCTCGAGTTCTGGCTGCCGCGGTGGGAGTTGTGGTCGCTGGCGCCGACGTTCGTCGCGCCCGACTGGACCGGTATTGCGTGGCTGCACACCGCGTTATGGCTCGTCGTTCTGACTGGCGCCTCGGTCGTGCTGATCAAGGCGCGCACCACGCGCCCCGGGATGTCCGCGCTGATCGCGTTCGGCACGCTGTGCGCGGCGTTGTTGATCGTCGCCATCGCGATGCCATGGCTGCCGGCCGGCCCGCCGATTCCGCGTGTCGACCTCGGCGCGCGCTCGCGACTGTCCGCGCTCGACGGTTTCGACGCGCGCTCCCGGCCGGCGTCGATCATCTACGACCCGCTGCGCAGGGGCGCGGCGGTGCAGGCGCTGCCGCAACTGGTGCTCGGCGTGAAGCCGATGCAGCGCAAGGATCCGCAACCGGTGCGCGTGATCCACAACGGCCGCTTTTCGCTGCCCGCGGGCACCTACACGATCGCGATCGATTTCAACGAGCGCACGTTCGATCGCGCGTATCCGCTGTCGTTGCAGATTGGCCGCAACGGCCCGCCGATGCACACCTGGCCGCTGCAGCCGCAGCCGAATCAACGGTGGGAGACGACGTTGTGGCTGCCCGTGGACGCCAGCTTCGTTGGCCTGCGCGGGCCGGCGGAGATCGAGCGCGCGATCGCGAACATCACCATCACGCCTGGCGCGGTCGTGGACTCCGGCGATCGGCCGCGCGTGCCGGTCGTCCTCTCCGCGGCGGCATACCCGGATGCCAGCGTGTTCTTTCACGAAGAGCAGATGTATCCAGAAGCGCAGGGATTCTGGACCATCGGGGCGCACGCGTCGAACATGACGGTTGCCGTTCCACACGGCAGAACCGCGCCGGTCAACTTGCGCGTGCACTCGGGCGGCGTGCCCAACACGGTGACCTTCAGCACGTTCGGGTGGCAACAGACGATCGACCTCACGCCCGGCACCGCGGCGGAGGTGGAGCTGCCGATGTTTCCGAGTGGCGTGATTCCATTGACCATTGATGTGACGTCCGGCTTCTCGCCACGGGATGCCGATCCGAAATCCACTGACAGGCGCTTCCTTGGCATCTGGGTCGAAGTAAAGACCCCGGCCGGCGCGGGAGCGATGACGGACAAACCATGAGCAACCTTTCCGACCTGCGACGCGAGTATGCGTCACGAGCGCTCGACGAAGCGGACGCCGATGCCGATCCGATTCGCCAGTTCAGCATCTGGTTCGATGAGGCGCTGAAGTCACAGCTGTTCGACACCAACGCCATGACGCTGGCCACCGCGACTCGATCGGGCGAGCCCTCGGCGCGCATCGTGCTGCTGAAGGGGGCCGACGAACACGGCTTCGTGTTCTACACGAATTACGACAGCAGGAAGGGCCGCGAGCTCGCTGAAAACCCGCGAGCGTCGCTGCTGCTGTACTGGGCCGAGCTCGAACGCCAGGTGCGAATCACCGGCTCGGTCGCGAGGACCACCCGCGAGGAATCGGAGCAGTACTTCCACTCGCGGCCGCTCGAGAGCCAGATCGGCGCGACCGTCTCGAAGCAAAGCCACCCCATCCGCGATCGCGCGCAACTCGAAGCGCGGTACGCCGAAATGGTCGCCGCCGTCAGCAGGCACACGGCCGTGCCGCTGCCGGACAACTGGGGTGGATACCGGTTGACGCCTGACGCGATCGAGTTCTGGCAGGGCCGCAAGAGCCGCCTCCACGATCGCCTGCTGTATACCAGGCAGGCAGACGGATCGTGGTCCCGCACCCGCCTGGAACCCTGACGCTAGGGGTCAGGTCTCGGCTACACGTCGAGAGCGCCCTCTCCGACCTTCACCGATTTCCCGCCGACCTGCACGCGCGTGATCGCGCCGGCGGCATCTTGCTCGATGCGCATGTGCAGGCGGCTGGCCCGCCCCATCGCCACCCCTTGCAGGTTGACCATGTCGCGCATCTGCGCCTTGTCCGCGAGGCCATGCCTCACGAGATACGACGCGAGCGGACCCGCCGCGCTACCGGTGGCTGGATCCTCGACAATGCCGGCGCTCGGCGCGAACATGCGGCTGTAGGCGATCACGTCGCGATCGACTTTCTCGGGCGAGAAGAACAGCACGCCGACGTGCCCGCTCGGAAACGCGCTCTTGATGCGCCGCATCGCCGCGAGGTCCGCTTCGCCGGCATCAACCGCCGCACGCGTCGCCACGGGGACAATCGTGAACGGGTTCCCGCACGAGATCTCTTGGATCGGCAGCCCGGTTTGATCCACCGCCGCGGGATCCACGCCGATCGAGCGAATCAGCTCGGCACGCGGGGTCACGATGTCGCGCACCTCCGGCGGTCGCTGGTCCATCCATGCGAACGACAAGGCGCTGCCCTGCCAGGTGAGTTCGACCTTCGTTGGCCCAACCCCGAGGCCGAACACGAAGCCGTCGCGCCCGGGCGTGATCACCCCGAGATGCGCGAGCGCGAAGGTGCTGCCGATCGTCGGGTGGCCGGCCATGGGCAGCTCGCTGCCGGGCGTGAAGATTCGCATGCGGACATCGGTGCCCGGGGTCTCGGCGGGCAGGATGAACGTGCACTCCGAGAAGTTCATCTCGCGGGTGATGGCCTGCATCTGCTCGGTGGATAGTCCACGCGCGTCGTAGAACACCGCGAGCTGGTTGCCTTCGAACTTGCGATCGGTAAAAACGTCGTAGTGGAGGTAACGCATCCCGTGATTCTACCGTCGAGATAAGATGCGCGCGATGCGTTCGCTGCTCGCCATCCTGCTGGCGCTCGTCCCGGCACTCGCGTATGCACATCCCCCTTCGCACGATGCTACGGGGGACAAGGCCCTCATCATCACGGCGCCGGCGGCGCCGGGCGGCGGATGGGATCAGACCGCGCGCGTCATGCAGCGCGTCTTCGC
>DATMJU010000468.1:0-4890 GCA_035553795.1 Vicinamibacterales bacterium | reverse complement strand
TCCTTGAGCAGCCGCGCCACCGTTCGCCCGGTCGGACCGTATCCAATCAGCACTGCTCGATGCGCGGACTTGGCGGCTCGCATCTCACGCGACACCGTTCCGCCATCGACCGGGGCCGACCGATCGAGCCACGCGCGCAGCTGTGGATGGCGATTCACCCATGCACAGATCGGCTCGATGGTTCGGTACGACAGCGGATTGACGACGATCGAGACGATCGATGTGGCGACGATGGTGTTGGTGGCCTCCAGGGTGAAGAGGCCCAGGTCGCGCCCGAGCGTGGAGAGGATGAAGGAGAACTCGCCGATCTGCGCCAGCGAAATCGCCACGGTCAATGAGTCTCGCAGCGGCTGTCGAGCGGCCCACATGAACGCGAACGTCGCCGCGGGGCTGGCGATCAGCACGATCGCGAGCGTGCCGGCAAACAGCAGCGGCGAGTCGACCAGCGATGCCGGGTCGAGCAACATGCCGACCGAGACGAAGAACAGGACCGCGAATGCGTCGCGCATCGGCAGCGCGTCGGAGGCGGCGCGCAGGCTGTAGTCCGATCGGCCGACCACCATGCCGGCGAGGAACGCACCGAGCGCCATGGACACGCCGAAGATGAACGACGAGCCGACGGCGATTCCGAGCGCGATCACCAGCACCGTGAGCGTGAATAGCTCACGCGACTTGGTCGACGCCACGCGATCCAGGACCCATGGAATCACGCGCGCCCCAACGAACGCCGTGAACGCGATCAAGCCGGACACCTTGAGGATGGTCAGCAGCAGCGAGAGCCAGACCGGCTGGGCGCCATCCGATTCCCCGAACAGCGCCGGAAGCATGACGATGGCCAGGACGGTGAAGACGTCTTCGACCACCAGCCATCCCACCGCGATGTGCCCGCCGGGCGTGTGCAGCGTGTTGTAGTCGGAGAGCACGCGGATCACGACAACCGTGCTGGCGACGGCGAGCGCGATACCGAAAATTACGCCGGACGCCCAACTCCAGCCGAACGCGTACGCCAGCAAGGCGCCAAGGAAGATCGAGATGGCGCATTGGACAATCGCACCGGGCAGCGCGATCCTGCGGACGGCCAGCAATTCTTCGAGATGGAACTGCAGACCGACGCCGAACATCAGCAGGATGACACCGATCTCCGCGAGCTGCTCCGCCATCGCCGCGTCGACGGTAATGCCGGGTGTGTTGGGGCCGACCAGTGTTCCGGCGAGCAGGTATCCGACGATCGGCGAGAGTCCGAGCCGCTGGGTGATGTAGCCGAGGAACAGCGCGCCGCCAAGCCCGGCCGTAAGCGTGATGATCAGGTCGTATTGATGCATCGGCCCTGTCAGTCTATGTGCAACGCGTCAGCGAATCGAGTTGGCAATGCGCTCGATTTGTGCCAGATGCGCGAGGTCGTGTCCGGCGTAGAGGCGCACCATGTACCCCGCGCTTTCCTCGCCGCGTTCGGCGTGCACGCCGACGCGCCGCAGATCGTCAGGAGTCGCCCGTTCGATGAGGCGCAGGTTGTCGCGGCGCAAGACCGCGAACGTCTCGAGCGATTCGTTCGGATCGGCGTTGGCGTAGTCGAGGCGCTCGGCCCACAAGTCCTGATCGAAGCCGGTAATTGGCGGGCGATCCTGCGCGAGGATCAGGCGCATTCGCCATCCCCACACGACGTCGGTGTCCGCCAGGTGGCGGAGCACGGCAGCCACCGACCATTTGCCTGGCGCCTCGGGTGTCCGCAGTTGCTGCGGCGTCAGCGTGGCGACCGCGCGTGCCGCGGCTCCCGGCGTGTCGCGCAGGACCTCAATCGGGTTGCGACCCTCGACCAGTCCGAGCACCGCTTGGGCGTACCGGGCCCGGACCTCGGGCGCGTCATTGGAAGTGTTGCTAAATACCGACATCTAAACTCCTTACGCACACCTCAAGCACCGGCACCTGCGGCGCCTAACCCTTTTCTCCCCACACCGTCTAATGGGAGCAATGGCTGCCGAACCGCTACCGCTCCTGCAGGGCACGCTCGACCTGCTCGTCCTTCGATGCCTGACGGGCGGTGCCCGTCACGGCTACGCCATTGCCTCGATGGTACGCGAACAGACCGACGGCGATCTGCGAATCGAGGACGCCGCCCTGTACCAATCACTGCACCGGTTGCATCGCCAGCACCTGGTCGACGCGGAGTGGGGACCTTCTGAGAACAACCGCCGCGCGCGCTTCTACAGCCTGACGGCCGCGGGCCGCACCCGCCTGCGCGAAGAGACCACGAACTGGCGCCGCTATGCCCGCGCCGTTGACGCCGTGCTCCAGGGAGCCTGACATGAAGCCGTTTGGGTACTTGCGGCGGCGCAACGTGCGAGAAGACGTCGACGAAGAGCTGGCCACGCATCTCGAGATGCGCATTGACGAATTGATCGCATCAGGCCTGACGCGCGAGGACGCGAGACGGGAAGCCGTGCGCCAGTTTGGCGATGTCGAAGCGACGCGGCGCTACTGCCGTCAACAGGATGAAACACGGGAGCAGATGATGCAGCGCACGCTATCGATCCAGGACGTATCGCAAGACCTGCGCGTGGGCATTCGCAGCCTGCTGCGCGTGCCGTTGCTGACCGTGACCATCATCGCGACCGTTGGCATCGGCATTGGCGCCACGGCGACGATCTTCAGCGCCATCGACGCGGCGCTGCTTCGCCCGCTGCCGTACGAGAACGCCGATCGTCTGGTCCGCATCTACACCGACACGCCGCCGTTCAAGTTCCGTTTCTCCGCGGCCGACTACCTGGCGTTCACCGAGCAGCAGACGCGCTTCGAGCGGCACGCCACCTATACCGATCGATCGGCGACGTTCAGCAACGGACAGGTCGCCGAGTTGCTGCGGACCCGCGTGGTGTCGTGGGGGTTCTTCTCCGTGCTTGGCATCGCGCCAGTGATGGGCCGCGATTTCGCGGAAGCAGATGGCCGGCCCGGCACTCCACCCGTCGCGCTCGCCAGCCACGCGTTCTGGCAGCAACGGCTCGGTGGACGCGCCGACGCCATCGGCAAGGCCGTGCGCCTCGACGGCAACGACGTCACGATCATCGGCGTCCTGCCGGTCACGACCGGGCCGCTCGAGCGACGCCAGGACCTGTTTCTGATCCAGCAGTTCACGCCGCCGACCCGCAAAGGTCCGTTCTTCTATTCGGTCATCGCGCGCCTGCCCGATGGCGCCGATCGCGGGGTGGCCGCCGGAGAACTCCGCGCCATCAATCGCGCACTGTTCCCAATCTGGAAGAACTCCTACCAGGACGAGAAGTCCACATGGAGCATGGAGGATCTCAAGACCAATCTCGTCGGCGATGTCGGGGCGATTGCCGGAGTGTCCCTCGCCGCCGTCGCCCTGGTCTGGCTGATCGCGTGCGCCAACGCGTCGAATCTACTGATCGCCCGCATTGCGAGCCGCCGCCAGGAACTGGCGGTGCGAGCCGCGCTTGGGGCATCGCGCGGACGCGTCATTCGCTACCTGCTCGTCGAGAGCAGCCTGCTTGCGGCCGGCGCCGCGGTTGTGGCCGTGGCCATCACCTTTGGCGGCATGCAGCTGATGCAGACGATGGGCGCGACCTACTTTCCGCGCACCAGCGAGATCGGCTTCAACGCAACACTGGGATGGGTCTTGCTCGCCCTCGCGTTGTCGAGCGCGCTGCTGTTTGGACTGGTGCCTGCGTTCAACGTCACTGGCGGCAGCGTTGACGAATCGCTTCGCTCCAGCCGCTCAACCACCGCGGGCGTCGGCGTTCGTCGAATGCGGCGCGCGCTGGTTGCCGCGCAGTTTGCGATCGCCACGCCCCTCTTGATCGGCGCCGGCCTGCTGCTGGCCAGCATGAACGCGCTGAAGAATGTCGACCTGGGATTCGAGGCGGAGCGGCTGCTGACCGCCTCTGTGCGTCTGCCTGGCGCGCAGTATCGCGACCCGGTGCCGATCGCCGGCTTCTGGACCGAGCTCGAGCGGCGCCTCGAAAGCCAGCCCGGTATCGAGGCGGTGGCGTTCTCGGATGGGCGGCCGCCCAACACCGCCGGTCAGCACAACAACTTCGACCTCGAACAGTATCCGGCCGGCGTCGGCGAGTCGCAGCCGGTGACGGCATGGGTTGGCATCTCTCCCGACTATCCAAATGTGATGGGGATTCGGCTGCTCGAAGGCAGGCTGCTCGAGCAGCGCGATATCGACGCCGCGATCGCGGCTGAATCCCTGCTGTCGGTGATTGTCGATCAGGCTTGGGCGCAGCGATTCTTCAAGAATGAGTCGGCTGTCGGCAAGCGATTCAGATCTGGCGGCTGCACCACCTGCGAGTGGACGACTGTCGTCGGCGTCGTCAACAACGTGACGTTCGATGGGCTGTCGCAGTCGGGGCAGGGCACCGTGTACTTTGCCACCTCGGCGCAACCGTTCCGCTACCTGGCGATTCGCACGAAGGGACAGCCTGAGCAGGAAGCCGCGACGATCGCGCGGGTCATCCGCGAACTCGAGCCCGGCGCGCCGCTTGCCGACGTGGCCACCGTCGATCAGTTGATCGATCAGTCTTTATTGCGGCCGCAGTCGTTGTCGGTGCTGGTAATGAGTTTCGCCGGCGTCGCGCTGCTCTTGTCGGTGATTGGCATCTACGGCGTGATGGGCTACTACGTGCAGCAGCAGATGAAGGACATCAGCATCCGGATGGCGCTTGGCGGCAGCCGCGGAGATGTCGGCCGCCTCGTTATCGGACAAGGCATGACCGTGGTGGCGATCGGTGTGGGTGCGGGTATCGCGATCGCCTTGAGCGCGACGCGCATGATGGCGAGCCTGCTGTTTGGCGTCGGCGCCGCTGACCCTCTTACTTTTGTCGGCGTGACGGCGCTGATGGTGTCGGTCGCAATGCTGGCCTGCGCGCTTCC
>DATMJU010000467.1:0-19775 GCA_035553795.1 Vicinamibacterales bacterium | reverse complement strand
GCCAAGGACATGCTTGGCAGCCTGCGCGAGGTGATCGACGAGGTCTACGCCCAGCTGTTCGACGGGTTTTCGGAAAGCGAGCTGGCCAAGCTCGGCCAGTTCTTCGAGCGCATGGCGCGCAACATCAAGGCGTGAAGGAGCACCGCTCGTGACCACCCAGACCCTCGAACGCCCCGAAACGCTCGATCCGAGCCTGCCCGAACGCTTCGCCGATGGCAGCGCCCATGCCATGTTCGCACAGCTGCGGCGCGAGGCCCCGGTTCATTGGTGCGCGGACAGCCAGTTCGGCCCGTTCTGGTCGATCAGCCGCTATGACGACATCGTCGCCATCGAAGCCCAGCCCGCGCTGTTCTCGTCCGAAGCCAAGCATGGCGGGGTGTCGATCATCGACATCAACCCGGCCGAGGCGAGCTATTTCGAGAGCTTCATCATGATGGACCCGCCGCGCCATGCCCAAAAGCGTCGCACCATCGCGCCAGCCTTCACGCCTTCGGAAATGACGCGGCTGACGGAATCGATCCGCACCCGCACCGCCGCCTGCCTCGATGCCCTGCCGCACGGGGAAGCCTTCAACTGGGTGGAGCGCGTCTCGATCCCGCTCACCATCGACATGCTGGCGATCCTGTTCGACTTCCCGTGGGACGAGCGCGAGAACCTGCGCCTCTGGTCGGACGCGATCACCTCGCTCGACATGATTGCCAACCGCCCGCAGGAACGGGTCGGCCTGCTGTTCCAGATGGCGGGGCGGTTCCACCAGCTGTGGCAGGAACGGCTCGCCGCCGATCCCGCGCCCGATCTCTTGTCGATGATGATCCATTCGCAGAGCTTCGGCGAGATGGACGCGGCCGAGTTCATGGGCAACATGGCGACGCTGATCGTGGGCGGGAACGACACCACCCGCAATTCGATGTCGGGCCTGGCCGAGGCACTGACGCTGTGGCCCGGGCAATGGGAGAAGCTGCGCGCCGATCCCTCGCTTGTTCCCAATGCCGCGAGCGAGATCATCCGCTGGCAAAGCCCGGCGCTGCACATGCGCCGCACCGCGCTGGAGGATGTCGAGTTCAAGGGCCACCAGATCCGCAAGGGGGACAAGCTGGTGCTGTGGTATGTCTCGGCCAACCGTCAGGAAGACCTGTTCCCAGATGGCGACCTGTTCCTGGTCGACCGGGCCAACGCACGCCGGCATCTTTCCTTCGGTTACGGCATCCACCGCTGCGTCGGCGCGCGGCTAGCCGAGCTGCAATTGCAGGTGCTGATCGAGGAAATGCTCAGGCGGCACATCCGGCTCGAAGCCGCCGGGCCTGTGGAGCGTGCGGCCCATCCGTTTCTCGCCATCGTGAATGTCGTCCCAGTGCGGATCGACTAGGTCGAAGCGCAAAAGCCGACCTTCCACATTCCACCCATTCCCGGTCATGAGGGAGGGAGTGGCGCGATCCCAAAAGCGGCGGCTGCACCCCACGCTCCTGATCGGACGCCTACTTCCAGTTTCGTCCGAGAGAAACTGCAAGGTTCGACTACTAATGCTCAGGAAATTTGTGATTTTCTGCCGAAACTTTGAGGTCTCGTGGAGATAATCATTGGGTCCGGACGTGCGGCAGCCGCATTGGCTGACTTCAACGCAAATCGACCTGTCGGTCCATTCACGAACCCGCCCTCGCTGCCACTTCACGTTCAATCATTGCGGCCCAGTCGAGCATCACCTGCTTGCGCCGGTCGAACAGCTCGGACTTGTTGTAAACCCGCATGATCTTTGAGGTGGTGGCGGTGGCGACGTGATTCAGGACGCGATCCACCACTGCAATGTCCGCGCCGAGAACCTCGCATGCCAAGGTGCTGAACGTGGTTCGAAGATCATGGATGGTCCAGTGCTCCATGTCGACCGGCTCCCGCCCAGCCTTCTTTGCAGCCGCAATCCGCCTTTCGCGGATGATCCGGTCAAGCCGCCGCTTGGCCTTGGCATATCCGGACACTGACGTATCGCCGGTCATGCTGAAGACGAACGGGCTGTCCTTCGGGCGATCCGACGCGGCCAGCGCTTCCTTGATCAACGACACGGCAAGAGGCGATAGCGGGACCCGAAGTGAGTTCCCGCTCTTGGTTCTGTGACCCGGCAAGGTCCAGACGGCGTTATCGGGATCACCGTCGGCGGCGAGGTCAAGTTCGGTGACCGGCATCGCGGCCACTTCCTCGCGGCGCATGGGTACCACGATCAGCAAGCGATAGAGCTGGCCAAAGGGATATCCGAGCTCTCCCATGGCATCCCAGATTTCCAGCAGCTCATCGAGCGAATGGAAACGGTCGCGGGTGCGCTCCTTGGCGGGCTTCTTGATATTGGCCGCCGGATTGGCCTCCACAATTTCCTGATCGACACACCAGTTCATGAAGGCCTTCACGTATGCCAGGTTGCGGTTCGCAGCCATGGGGGCCTTCTCCGCATGTTTGCGCACGGCATCCACGATGTCGGACCGTGTGATCGATGTGATGTCCTTCGAACTGAATTGCTTCAGCACCCCGGACTTGCCGTCGAGAGCGCGGCGGCATTGCGAGCCGCGCCGCAGTTGCGAGAGCTTCAGGCGTTCGTAATCGTCAAGGACATCAGAGAGTTTGCGCTGCATTCGCGCTGCCCGGATCGCTTCGCGCTTTGCCTCTCGCTTCTCCTCATTGGGATCAACGCCTTCGACAACTTCAATGTGCTTGACCCGTGCTGCCTCTCGCGCGTCCGACAGGCCCATGCCCGGCCAGGCTCCCAGTTTGATCCGGGTGCGTTTGCCATTGCGCAATCGGGTACAAAGGAGCCATGTGGCCGAACGCTCACCGGCCCGGATACGCAACCCGGCAACGCGGTCATCAGCGAGCTCCAACTGCTTGCCCTTGACCGTTCGAGCCCGTGTGATCAGTGTCTCGATTGCCTGCCTGTTGAGCGGTTTCACCATAATTCGCGCCAATGCCTTTTCGCTATAGGCTCCATATAGGCTCCACTTTGCGGAAGGACAACGCTCGTCAAGATCGCACCCCGGCGAACAAAAGTTGACAGGACGCGATGACTAATATCGACTTTATATCATTATATTAGACAGCATACCTCCGAACGTTTCTAGACAAATTTGAACAGCTCTGAACATCCCGAAAATGGCCCCCTGATCAAACTCTTAATCAGCGGGTCCTAGGTTCGAGCCCTAGTGCGTCCACCAAACCTTTCGAACAGTTGGATCGATTTTGCTGACCCCGGCTGCGGGCGTGGCATTTCCGGCAAGCACAGCAGCCATGTTGTTCGCCTCGTTCGGTGGTGCGCCAACCCTTCGCAAGATCGCAGCCAGCGTAGTGTGATCGCCTGACGCCGAGCGCCGGAGCGGGATCGGATGCGCGGTGATCCGGGTATCGGGGTGATGCAGCTGGGCTGACGTGGCCAGTTCAGGTGGCGAAGAGCGAGGCCATATCGGCGAAAGCCTTGAATTCCAGCGCATTCCCGGCCGGGTCGAGGAAGAACATCGTCGCCTGCTCACCCGGCAGCCCGCGAAAGCGGATCGTCGGCTCGATCACGAATGCGGTTCCTGCCGCGCGCAGCCGATCGGCAAGGGCGTGCCACTGGGGCATGGTGAGCACCACGCCGAAGTGCGGCACCGGCACGTCGTGCCCGTCGACCGGATTGGCCATGGCGGGCGCCTTCCGGTGCGCCGGATTCCAGTGCGCCACGATCTGGTGCCCGAACAGATCGAAGTCGATCCAGTGGTCCGAGCTGCGCCCCTCCGGACAGCCGAGGACTTCGCCATAGAATGCCCGCGCCTTGTCGAGATCGTCGACCGGAAAGGCGATGTGGAAGGGCGTAAGCTCAGTCATGAAGCCTCCATGGCCGTCAAAGTTCAGGCGGGATCATCGATAAAGCTGGCAAGGGACTGCCGACGCCGATCGACGACCAGCCGGGTCACGTCCGGCCTTGCGTAGTGACCGGCGATGTCCATGTTCTGCCGCTCCTGCAAGACCAGTGTGTGATCGAGCGTGGCGGTGAGCAGCGCTTCTTCGCCAACGACCGGCTCGACGATCCACGCACCATCCGGGCCCGCGATGCACGAGCCGCCATCGGCCAGCACATCGGGGCACGTCTCCAGCATCGCGGCCATCGGCGAATTTGCGGGGATATCGGCGCGCTGCAACAGGCCCGAAACGGCCAGCACGAAGCTGCGGCCCTCCTGCGCGAGGAACCGGGTGGTTCCTTCCGTGTTGCGCAGATTGCCGGGCCAGACCGCGACATGCAGATCCTCACCCTGTGCATAGAGCGCGGCGCGCGACAGCGGCATCCAGTTCTCGAAGCAGTTGAGCCCGCCGACGCGGAACGGGCCGATGTCATGGACCTGCAAGCCATGCCCGTCTCCGGCCGCCCAGCTCAGCCGTTCCTCATAGGTGGGCTGGAGCTTGCGGTGGACCGAGGCGATCACGCCGTCCGCCCCGATATGCACGAGCGAGCAGTAGACGCTGTGACCACCCCGGTCGGCCGCGCGCTCGATGATCCCGACCATGACGGCGATCTGCCGGTCTGCAGCAGCGCGGCAGACCGCGTCGAGGTGCCCGGCCTCGATCTGCACCGCCTGATCAAGGTAGTGGGCATGCATCGTTTTCTGGCTGGGGGAATTGAACCGCGCGCCGTCGGTATGCTCGATCCAGAAGGGGTAGCCGGGAATAAGCGCCTCGCCGAAGACAACGAAGCCGCACCCTGCGTCAGCCGCTTTCCCGATCCATTCCACGACCTTGGCGACAGTCGCTTCGCGGTCAAGCCACACCGGAGCAATCTGGGCGACGCCGACCATCAGACTTTTCGATTGCGACATTGCGTACTCCGTTCGGTGCAACGTGCCCGGGCATAGCGAGCATGGCAGTCCTGGGAAATGCCCATTCAGGCAGCTTGCCGCGTCTGGCAGCAGACGGGGCAAGCTCATTCATCCCCGTGTCTCCACGTATATCTGGCTAGTGAAAATTGTAACCAGCCTGACATCGGCGACCACTATCCAATCCTCGAGGAGCGATACCTGACCGCGCCTCGGGGGACATAACCTAGTTTCGAGCCGGCTCGATGCACCTGAAACCACCTGGTTTTCAGGATGGGTAGTTGCACGTCCGAATTGATGCACCCTGAAGCACGCTCGCGGTGATCATCCGGCGATTTGTAAAGAACTTAACTTGGCACCAACTTGGGCATCCTGCACGCCTGCCTGATCTGGATTGATGCCATGGCCGCGCCCGACATCGCGGATGACCGATCTGGTGTCACCGTCGTTTCACGAATCGACATTACCACTTCATTAACAAATATTCATGTTGGTGATTTTTTCCGAATAAATTCAAACATTTTATAGGAAAATCATTACAAATTTGACAGATTTGACGAATTTGTGCGGGCGGGGTGATTAATGATGCCACTTGTTCGGCGTCGACATCGCAATTCATTAAAGCTCTATCGAACAATTGATTAGTTGTTCGTTGGGGCCTTTGCGCCTTTGCACAGGACATTTCCTATTCATCGAAATTCTATTGCTGGAGCCGCATAATGCCTACGACGATCAACGGTACGGTGATTCTGGATGAAGCCGCTTCGAACCTGCAGGGGGTAACCTCGCCCACGGCAACCAACGATGTCGTTCTGGTTCGGCTGGGCAATGTCAGTTCCGCATTCAGCGGTTCAAGCGCCGGGGCCGAGAGCGTCGCGTTCGAGAACGGCAAGGTCTACTCGACCAACATCAGCGCCAACACCGTCGTGATCTCGCAGATCACCGACAATGCCAATGCCCCCGCCTCGATCGCCACTGTCGGCGCGATTTCGCTGACGGGCCTGACGGGCTACCGCACGGGCGGCGTCAACAGCGTGGCCGTCAAGAACGGCGTCATCGCGGTCGCCTATGAAAACGCCGTGCAGACCGAGGGTGGCTACATCGCGCTGTTCAATGCGTCCGACAACTCGCTGATCAAGACCATCCAGGTCGGCGTGCTGCCCGATCAGGTGACCTTCACGCCCGATGGCAGCAAGATCCTCGTCGCCAACGAAGCCGAGCGGCTATCATCAACCTCCAACCCCACCGGTTCGATCAGCATCATCGATCTGAGCACCGGGGCGGCCAATGCCAGCGTCGTCAACACGATCAGCTTCGACCACCTGAACGGCAGCGAAAGCACGCTGCGCACGCAAGGGCTCAACATTCTTGCCGGGCAGACCGCCGCTGCGGACATCGAGCCTGAATACATTACCGTCTCGCCCGATGGCACGCGCGCCTATGTGACGCTGCAGGAAGTCAACGGCGTCGCGGTGATCGACCTCACCGATCCGGCCGCGACCAAGCCCATCGCGATCCAGCCGCTCGGCTATGTCGACTGGAGCCTTTCGGGCAACACGATCGACACCAGCGACCGCGACGGGGCTGGCGGCACGGCCTCGATCAACCTGCGCAACTGGACCGGCCTGCGCGGATTGCTGCAGCCCGATGCGATCGCCTCGTTCACGGTCGGCGGCTCCACCTACTTCGTCACCGCCAACGAAGGCGACGCGCGCGTTCCCGATGCGCTCACCGACTCGCTGCGGCTGAGCAGCGCGTCCTACGTGCTCGACCCGACCGCCTTCCCCAATGCCGCGACGCTCAAGCAGGACGCCAACCTCGGCCGTCTCAACGTGCTGTCGGGCATCGGCGACACCGACAACGACGGCGACTACGACGTGATCTACACGCTCGGCGGACGCGGCATCTCGATCTTCCGCCAGAACGCCGACGGCACGATCACCAAAGTGCGCGAGACCGGCGGCGAGTTCGAGGCGATCACCTCGGCGCTGGGCAACAACGGCGTCCCGGCCTTCAACAGCAACCAGAGCGTCGCGAACAGCTCGTTCGACACGCGTTCGGACGACAAGGGCCCCGAGCCCGAAGGCGTCACCATCGGCGTCGTCAATGGCCGCACCTATGCCTTCGTCGGGCTCGAGCGCGTCGGCGGCATGATGGTCTATGACGTGACCGATCCCGCCAACGCCTCGTTCGTCGGGTACCAGAAGGAAGCAGCGACCGACCTCGGGCCGGAAGTCCAGACGTTCATCTCGGCGGCGAGCAGCCCGACGGGTCAGGCGCTGCTCGTGAGCGGCAATGAAATCTCCAACACCGTCACGCTCTATTCGGTCCAGACCCAGAGCGAGGGCGACGACACCATCAACGGCGGCAACGACGCCGACACCTTCAACGGCCGCGGCGGCAACGACACGATCAA
Source organism: Vicinamibacterales bacterium (assembly GCA_035553795.1). Lineage (GTDB taxonomy): Bacteria > Acidobacteriota > Vicinamibacteria > Vicinamibacterales > UBA2999 > 12-FULL-67-14b. The sequence goes on along the minus strand of DATMJU010000467.1, from coordinate 12,539 downwards.
GGGCTTCGGCGGGAACGATACGCTCAGCGGCGGCGCCGGCAATGACCTGTTGATCGGCGGCGCGGGCAACGACACCATCGACGGCGGCGCCGACAACGACACCGCAGGCTTCTCGGGCGCGATCACCGACTACACGATCACCCGCTCCAGCGGCACGATCACCGTGGTCGATACCCGCGCGACTTCGCCGGACGGCACCGACACGCTGACCAACGTCGAGACCTTCTCGTTCAGCGGCGGCACCGTCAGCGTCGCGGCCTATTTCAACAATGCCCCGTCCATCACCAGCAATGGCGGCGGTGACACTGCAGCGATCTCGGTCGCGGAAAACACGACGACCGTCACCACCGTGCAGGCGAGCGATGCGGATGCGGGCACGACGCTGGTCTACAGCCTCAGCGGCACCGATGCCGCGCTGTTCGACATCGACGCGTCCACGGGCGCGGTGACGTTCAAGAACGCGCCGAACTTCGAGGCGCCGACCGATGCGGGCGGCAACAATGTCTATGACGTGGTGGTGACGGCCAGCGACGGCATTGCCAGCGACAGCCAGTCGTTCGAGATCACGGTGACCAACGTGGTCGAGCGCTACACGCTGCAGCTGCTGCACCTCTCCGATGGCGAGGCAGGCACGCTCGCGCCCGAGACGGCGCCCTTCCTTGCCGCGCTCGCCGACCGGTTCGAGGACCAGTACGCCAACTCGATCACGCTGGCGGGCGGCGACACCTTCCTGCCAGGGCCGTTCCTCGCGGCGGGCACCGATCCCTCGCTGATCTCTGTGATCAACCGCGTGACGGGTTCGACCATCTCCACCGCCCCGGGCACGACCCCGGCGCCGGGTGTTGTCGATACCGCAATCCACAACCTCATCGGGGTCGAGGCAACCGGCATCGGCAACCACGAGTGGGATCTGGGGTCCAACGTCTATCTGTCCTCGATCGCGCCCGGCGGCGGCTGGGTCGGCGCCAACTATGCGTCGATTTCGGCGAACCTGGTGCTGAACCCGGCCGGCTTCACCGCCGATCCGCTCAACGCGCGCTTCACGCAGACCGTGGGCACCGGTGTGCTGGCCAACGAAGAGGCGCAGGACCTCAAGGGCCGGATCGCGCCTTCGGCGGTGATCAACGAAGGTGGCCAGACGATCGGTCTGGTCGGCGTGACCACGCAGATCCTTGAATCGATCTCTTCGCCCACGGGTGCCGAGATCCTCGGCTTCCCGTTCGGCCCCGGTGCCAATGGCGAGACCAACAACATGGCGCTGCTGGCGGCCCAGCTGCAGCCGGTCATCGACGATCTGCGCGCGCAGGGCGTCAACAAGATCGTGCTGCTGAGCCACCTGCAGCAGATCACCTTCGAGCAGCAGCTCGCGCCGCTCCTCAACGGCGTCGACATCATCCTCTCTGCGGGTTCGAACACCCGCCTTGGCGATGCGGACGACGTGGCGGTCAACTTCCCGGGCCACAGCGCGGACTTTGCCAATACCTATCCGATCGTGACGGCAGGAGCCGACGGCAAGCCGACGTTGATCGTCAACACCGACAATGAGTACACCTACCTCGGCCGCCTCGTCGTGGACTTCGACGAGAACGGCGACATCCTGCTCGACAGCGTGGCGAACAACACCGCGGTCAATGGTGCCTATGCCTCGACCGCTGCGAATGTGGCCGCGGCCTGGAACGACCTCGACGGCGATCTGTCCGACACCGCCTTTGCGGCCGGTACGCGCGGCAACCAGGTCAAGCAGCTGACGGATGCGGTCAAGGCGGTGATCGATGCCAAGGATGGCAACATCTACGGCTACACGAACGTCTACCTGGAAGGCGAGCGCATCCAGGTCCGCAACCAGGAAACCAACCTCGGCAACGTCTCGGCCGACGCCAACGCCGATGTCGCCCGCGATGCGCTGGGTCTCACCAGCGAGCATGCGATCGTCTCGATCAAGAACGGCGGCGGCATCCGCGCGCAGATCGGCACGATCCTGAACAACGGCGACGGGACGGTGACCAAGGTTCCGCCTTCGGTCGACGGCGAAGTCAGCCAGCTCGATGTCGAGAACGCGCTGCGCTTCGACAACAAGCTGATGGTGTTCGACACGACCGCGCAGGGTCTGCTCAACATCCTCAACTCGCCCAATGCGCTCAATCCCAACAACGGCGGCTTCATCCAGATCGGCGGCGTGCGCTTCTCGTACGATCCGACCAAGGCGGCGGGCAGCCGCGTGCAGGATGTCGTCCTCGTCAACGAGAACGGCGACATCACCGCAGTCATCGCCGACAACGGCGTGGTCGTGGCCGGTGCGCCCTCGGTGATCACCGCGGTTGCGCTCAACTTCACCGCCAACGGCGGCGACGGCTACCTGGTCAAGGCGAACGCGACCAACTTCCGCTTCCTGCTCAATGACGGCACGCTCTCCGCGCCGGTCAGCTCGTCGCTGAACTTCACCGATCCGGCCGTCGTGCCCGCCAACGCCATCGGCGAACAGCAGGCCTTCGCCGAATACTTCCAGGAGCGTTACGCCACCAAGGCCAACGCCTACAACGAAGCGGATACCCCGCAGACGCTCGACACGCGCATCCAGAACCAGGCGGTGCGCAGCGATACCGTGCTGGTGGGCGACTATCTGCTCGCCGATGCCGCTGCCTCGTTCGCGGAGAACGACACCGCCGCCGCCTACCTTGGCAACTCGACCGGCCTCACCGGCACGATCACCTACTCGCTGACGGGTGCGGATGCGGCGCTGTTCGATGTGAGCAGCACCGGCGTCGTCACCTTCAAGAACGCGCCGAACTTCGAGGCCCCGGCGGATGCCGGCGCCAACAACGTCTACGACGTGCGCGTGGTCGCCTCGAACGGCACCAACACGACCGAGCAGGACGTCGCGATTGCGGTGACCAACGTCAACGAAGCGCCCACGATCACCTCGAACGGCAGCGGCGACACAGCCTCGCTCTCGATCGCGGAGAACACCGCGGCGGTCACCACCGTCACGGCCACCGATCCGGATGCCGGCACGACGCTGACCTACGCGATCGCCGGCGGTGCGGATGCCTCGCTGTTCCAGATCGATGCGGCGACGGGTGTGATCTCGTTCAAGCAGGCGCCCAACTTCGAGCGGGCGGCCGATGCGGACAAGAACAACGTCTATGAAGTGATCGTCTCGTCGAGCGACGGCACGGCCACCGACACGCAGACGCTCACCGTCACCGTCACCGATGTCGCCGACACGCGTTCGAGCCAGACGCCCTACCTTCTCCCGGTCAGCTCGGATGTCACCTTCCAGGCGATCATCACCACCGGCGATGCCACCAGCAAGACCAATGGCGGCACCTACCTGTTCGGCGGGATCCCCGACGGCCTGGGCATGTTCGACAACGGCGACGGCACGGTCACCGTGCTGGTCAACCACGAGCTTGCCAGCAACCGCGGCACGGTTCGCGACCATGGGGCGACCGGTGCCTACATCTCGAAGCTGATCATCGACAAGACCGACCTCTCGGTGATCTCGGGCCAGGATGCCTTCTCGAACGTCAAGATCTGGAACCCCACGCTGGGCGCCTACGAGACCGCCACGGTCGCGTTCAGCCGCTTCTGCTCGGCCGACCTTGCCCCGCAGAACGCCTTCTACAACGCCGCGACGGGCCTTGGCACGACCGACAAGATCTTCCTCACCGGCGAGGAAAGCGGTGTCGAAGGCCGCGTGCTGGGTGTGATCGCCAGCGGCGCCGAGAACGGCACCGCCTATGACCTCGCCGCGCTCGGCAAGTTCAGCCACGAGAACGCGGTGGCGAACGGCACGTTCACCCAGGACAAGACGATCGTGATGGGGACCGACGATGGCACCAACGGCCAGGTCTACGTCTACATCGGCACCAAGCAGGCGACCGGCAGCGCGGTGGACAAGGCCGGCCTCACCAACGGCAAGCTCTACGGCATCAAGGTCGACAACCTCGACAACGCGACCGCCAACAACAACGAATCGAACACCGCCATCCCCGGCGGCACGTTCAGCCTCGTCGATCTGGGCGACGTGCGCGGCACGACCGGCGCGCAGCTCGATGCGGCGAGCGAGGCGGCGGGCGTCACCAGCTTCCTGCGCCCCGAAGACATCGCGTGGGATCCGACCAACCCGGCGCGCGGCTACTTCGTCACCACCAATGGCTTCGGCTCGCCCTCGCGGCTCTACCAGTTCACCTTCACCGACATCACCCAGCCCGAACTGGGCGGCACGATCGTCGCGGTGCTCGATGGCACCGAAGGCCAGCAGATGCTGGACAACATCACCGTCGACTTCCAGGGCAAGGTGATCCTGCAGGAAGACGTCGGCAACAATGCCCACATCGGCAAGGTCTGGCAGTATGACCCGGTCACCGACACGCTGACCCAGCTTGCCCAGCACGACCCGGCCCGCTTCCTTGCCGGCGGTGCGGACTTCCGCACGCAGGACGAGGAAAGCTCGGGCGTGATCGACGTGACCGCGACCTTCGGCGATGCCCACCACAAGGCCTACCTGCTCGACGTGCAGAACCACGCCGCGGCAACCCTCGCCAACTCGGGCGCCAACTTCGCCACCCTCGTCGAAGGCGGCCAGCTGCTCCTCATGAAGCAGTACTACAACGATGCGCCGGTGCTGACGGGCACCGCCGCGACGCTGGCGAACGGCACGCAGCAGACCGCCTATACGGTGAGCGCCGCCACGCTGCTGACGGGCTACACCGATGGCAACGGCGATACGCTGAGCGTGGCCAACCTGACCGCCTCGAACGGGACGGTGACCGACAACGGCGACGGCACCTTCACGATCACACCGGACTCGGGCTTCACCGGCACGATGACGCTGGGGTACAAGGTGAGCGACGGCCAGGGCGGCCTGACCACGGCGAGCGCCAATGTGGTGTTCACCCCCTTCGCCGCGCGCACCTACACCGGCACGGCGGCGGCCAACACCTTCACCTCGGCCGAAAATGCCAACTGGACGGTCAACACGCTGGCGGGCAACGATGTGATCACCATCGGTGCCGGGAACGACACCGTCAACGCCGGCACCGGCAACGACACCATCTCGACCGGCGCGGGCAACGATCTGATCCTGGTCGATCCGAACAGCGGGTTCGACGCGGTCAACGGCGGTCTCGGCAACGACACCATTCGTGCCACCGCGAACAACACCGTGATCGGGCTGTCCTCGCTCACCGGGGTGGAGACGATCTCGGGCGGCACCTTCACCGGTGTCTCGATCCAGGGGTCGTTCGCGGCCGACACGCTCGACTTCAGCGGCGTGACGCTGAGCGGGATCACCGGGATCGATGGCAGCAACGGCAACGACACGATCACCGGCAGCACCGGGGCCGACACGATCCTCGGCGGGTCCGGCAACGACACGCTCGATGGCAACGACGGCAACGATACGCTCGATGGCGGTCTCAGCAACGACACACTGCTGGGCGGTATGGGCGATGACATCCTGATCGGCGGTCTCGGCAACGACGAGCTGCGCGGCGGGGCGGGGAACGACACGATCACCGGCGGGGCCGGCAACGATACGATGTACGGCGACGCCGACGACGACACCTTCGTCATCGGCGCGACGGCGGGCCGCGACACGATCGACGGCGGCACCGGCACCGACACGGTCGTCGCCGATGCCGACGGCGTGATCTTCAACGCCGCCCGGATCACCAATGTCGAGGTGTTCTCCTCGGGCGGCTTTGCCAACGTCACCATCGCGGGCAGCGCCGCGGCCGAGACTATCGACCTCTCGGGCGCCACGCTCAACGGCATCGCGCTGATCTCCGGCGGCGGCGGCGTGGACACGATCACCGGCAGCAACGGCAACGACACGATCGACGGCGGTACCGGCAACGACGTGCTCAACGGCGGCGGCGGTGACGACGTGTTCCTCATCGGCGCCACCTCGGGCCGCGACACGATCGTCGGTGGCACCGGCAGCGACACCGTGCGGATCACTGCAGACAGCCTCTCGCTCAACACGGCTGCCTGGAGCGGTATCGAGGCGATCGATGCCAGTGGCCAGACCGGGGTGAAGGTCCTCGGCAGCGCAGCGGCCGATACGCTGGACTTCACCGGGGTGGCGCTGACGGGCATCGGCTCGATCGAAGGCGGCTCGGGCAATGACACGATCACCGGCAGCGCCGGCAACGACGTGATCATTGGCGGTGCGGGCACGGATGTCCTCGCCGGCGGAGGCGGCAGCGACCGGTTCGTGTTCAAGGCTGCGACCGAGAGCCGCCTGGGCACGCTGGCCGATCGCATCCTCGACTTCCAGACCGGGGACCTGATCGACCTGACGGGGATCGACGCCGACGCGAACACGGCGGGGATCCAGAGCTTTACCTTCATCGGTTCGGCAGCCTTCACCGGCCTCGGCCAGCTGCGGCTGGGCACGGACGGCGGCAAGGTCGCGCTGTTCGGCAACATCAGCGGCAACAACACCTTCGCCGAGTTCGAGATCATTCTCGACAACAACCACGCGGTGACGGCGGCGGACCTGATCCTGATCTGATCTCCTGAAGGGGCGGGTCGGCATCCCACACGATGCCGCCCCGCCCGCCCGTAAAAATCCCGAACTATGGCGGCATACCGTGCGGACAAGCGCGGTGTGCCGCTTCCTTATGGGCTGATGCGACGGCTTATGTCGCGGTATGCGGCTTCGATGAGCGCGCTCAAGGCGGCCTCCTCAGGCATGCGGCCGGGCCGCAGCTTCACATGGCGCATGCGCTTGCCGGAACCTTCGAGCAGGCCCGCCGGATCGGCCAACTCGGCCCCGAAGAAAAAGCCGATCGCGCCATGTGCCGCATAGGCATCGAGGTAGAGAAAGGCGCCGTCGCCCGCGCAAATCGTCGGGCGGCCATCGTGGAGCAGTTCGCGCGTATCCGGCCCGCGGGCGCGCGCGGCAGCATGCCAGGGCAGAAGCAACGCGCGCAGCGGGTCCGGCACAGCGAACCAGTGCGCGACGCCGGCATCCGCTTCGCTCGCGGCAGGGAAATGAAAGACCGGATCCACCCGGCGATCTTGCCCGCGACATGCGCGCAAAAGCAAGGCGCCGGAGGTTTCCCTCCGGCGCCCGCCTCAGACCGGCCGGCACCCGCAGGCGCCGGGCCGGTTCCCCCCGAACGATCAGAACTTGAAGCCGGCGGCGATGCCGTAGCGGCGCGGTTCCAGCGTAAAAACGTTGGTGAAGTTACCCGAGGACTGGTCGGTCACGTAGAGACCGGTCACCGAGTTGTCGTTGGTGATGTTCTGGATGAAGCCGCGGATGAACCACTTCTTGTCCGGACCATCGAGCTGCAGCTGCGCATTCAGCTGCGTGAACGACGGGACCTTGTCGACCACACCGTTGAAGATGGTGCCTTCCGACTTGCCGGTGAAGTTGAGGTCGAAGCGCGGGGTCAGCGTCAGGTTGCCGATCGGCGCTGCATACTGCACGCCGGCCGAGAACTTGATGTTCGGCGCGCCGGGCAGCTTGTTGCCACGGATGTTGGTCGGGATGCCCGACGAGTACACCGTCACACCGCCGATGCCGGGCGCATTGCCGAGCGTCGGAGCCAGCGCGCTGAGCACGGCGCAGATCGAGTAGGCGCCGGTCGAGGCGATGCCGCCGCCAGCCGGGAACTGCGTGGTGGGCTTGAGGCCGGCACCAGCCTGAACACCCGGGATCGCCCCGTTGTTGATCAGCGTGTTGGCCGTGTTCACGAAAGCATTCACGCCCGCCACATTGCCCGAGTTCGAGCCGACGGCGCAGTTTGCGGTGTTGGTGATGTCCTTGATGATCACCGCATCCTTGCGGCCATTGCCGAAGTCGCGCGGGTTCGACAGCAGCTTGTCTTCCGACACCTTGGTGTTGAGGTAGCTGAAGTTCGTGTTGATCGTCAGCTGGCGGCTGGGGCGGATGATCGCTTCGGCTTCGATACCGTAGATGTTGGCGCTGACGTTGTCGTTGACCGAGGTACGCGCCACGATGCGGGAGAGCTGGAGACCCTTGTACTGGTAGTAGAACCCGGTGAGGTTCAGCTGCAGCGCGCCGTTCGCGAAGGTGTTCTTCGTACCGATTTCGAACGCGTTCACGAACTCGGGAGTGAAGCTTTCCGGGACCGCGAAGATCGGCGACAGCGGCGGGTTGATACCACCTGACTTGTAGCCGCGCGAATACGAGGCGTAGACCAGGTTATCCGGCGTGATCTGGAAGTCGAGCACCGCACGGCCGGTAACCTCACCAAACTTCACGTCACGGATCTGGAACGGCTGGTTGCCGGCAATGCCCGCATCCGCGTCGTACGAGGCGGCGAGGAACGGCGAATCATAGGCATTGGTGCTGCCGACCGGCGCGAGGAAGTTGAACAGCGGGGTGCGCGCACGAACGGTCTTCTTGTCGTTGTTATAGCGCAGACCGGCCGTCAGCTTGATGCGGTCGTTGAACTTGAAGTAGGCCTCACCGAACAGACCGTAGGTGGTCAGCTTGTAGGCCGGCGTATTGTTGCGATAGGTCGGCGTTGCGAGATAGGCAGGCGGCGCACCTGCGCCCAGAGCCGAGAACGCGCCGACAACGCCTGCGAAGTAGTCAAGGCCAAACGAGCTCACATAGTAGCTGTTCTCGGTGACCTTGTACTGGCCGTAGATACCGCCGAGCAGGAAGTTGAACGGACCATCGAACTTCGAGGTGAGAACCGCTTCCGCCGTCCATGCATTCTGGCGCTGGACCGAACGGTCGAAATCGAGCGGCGTGCTGGCGCAGGCGCTATGGCCGCCGAAAACACCGGTGCCGGTTTCTTCGCCGAGCGACGTGCAGAGCGGACCGCCGGGACCCTGCGGGATCAGCGCGTTGGCGATCGGGGCAAGGTAGGTCTTGAGGCCGGGCCCAAGGAGACCAGCGCCTGCCGCTGCAAGGGCACCGAGCGCAGGCGTAAACGTCGAGCGATCAGCAACCGCGTTGTTGTAGTCCTGCTGCGAGTCGACCTTGGTGTTCTGGTAGTTGCCCTCGACGCGCAGGCTGAACTTTTCGCCGATGTCCTGCTTCAAGGTACCCTGAATGATGGTTTCTTCGGTGAAGTAGGTCGGGGCGAAATCGGTGTTGACGACGCGCGGATCGGCCGGGTTGATCTCGTTGCGGTAGACCTGCGGGCCGTAGATGCTGCCGAGCGCAAACGCCTGCGGCAGGCCGCGGATGGCGAAGAATTCGCGGCTGGTCAGGACGTTGGCGAGCAGCGCGTTGCCGTTGGTGGTGCTGGTGCCGCGCGTGGTGTTGAGGCAGCCCAGGATACCGGTCGGATCTTCCTGGCAGTACTGCTTCTGGATGCGCATACGGCTGTCCTTCTCGCGGAAGTACTGGCCCATGATGTCGATCGTGGTCGACGAGGACGGCTGCCAGGTCAGCGACCCGCGCAGACCATACATGTTGCGGTCATCGATCTTGGTGTTGTTGTAGAGGTTCTGCGTGTAGCCGTCGCGCTTCAGGTAGAAGCCGGCCGCGCGCACCGCGAGGGTCTGGGTGAGGGGAATGTTGATCGCGCCGCGCAGGCGGACCGAGTTGTAATTGCCGTATTCCGCGTCGCCCGAAGCGCCGAAGCCGTTGAGATCGGGCTTGGCGGTGCGGAAGTTGACCACACCCGAGGTCGCGTTGCGGCCGAACAGGGTGCCCTGCGGACCACGCAGGACTTCGACCTGCTGCAGATCGTAGAATTCACCTTCGAACAGGCGGCTGAAGAACAGCGGCGCGTCGTTCACGTGAATCGCGGTCGCGCTGTCGCAGGTCACGCCGGTGCAGAGGTCACCGATGCCGCGGATGGTGAAGCTCGACGTCGTGAAGTTCGTCTTGGTGAAGGTGATATTGGGCAGCGACAGCTGGAGATCGAGCGGGTTGCGGATCTGCTGCTTGTCGAGGTTTTCCTTGGTAAAGGCGCTGATCGCGATCGGCACCGTCTGCAGGCGCTGCGACTGGCGCTGCGCGGTCACGATGATTTCCTGGACGGCCGTGCCGCTGTCGCCGGCGGTGCTCTGCGCGTTCTGCGCGAACGACGGCGAAGCGACGGCTGCTGCGCACACACCTGCGAGCAGGGTAAGTTTACCCCTCATATCAATGTCCTCTCTCTTCAGCGGGCGCCCATCATTTTTGAGGGTCGACCTTCTGTGCACCAGAACACTTCGCGACACCTTCGTTGTCAACCGCTTAATTAAATTTTGTCCATTCCGTAGCGGCAGCTGGCACCAAGGTGTGACCATGCAGCCACCGTCCGAAACGGTTCATGGCTGGAATCGCGAATCATTTGACCGACTCTCGCATCGCAATGTGATGACGGAGCTTGCCAATCACATTGTGATGTGAGATAGGCGCTCCATGTCCAGCGAACTCATCGACCGCATCCGCCGCCTCGTCATCGATGGCGGCATGTCCCGCTCCGGCCTCGCCCGCGCGGCGGGACTCCATGCCAACACCCTGCGCGATGCGGGCCTGCCCGGCTGGAACCCCACCGCCGACACGCTCGCCAAGCTGGAACGCGTGCTGAGCGAAAGCGATGACGCCCCTGCCCTTGTCCCGATCGAGGAAATCATCGACGAGGCGCGCAACGGCCGCATGTTCATCCTGGTCGACGACGAGGACCGCGAGAACGAGGGCGACCTCGTCATCCCCGCGCAGATGGCGACGCCCGATGCGGTCAATTTCATGGCGACGCACGGCCGCGGCCTGATCTGCCTCACCCTCACCCGCACGCGCGTCGAGCAACTTGGCCTCGAGCTGATGAGCCGCAACAACGGCACGCGGCACGAAACCGCCTTCACCGTCTCGATCGAGGCGCGCGAGGGCGTCACCACCGGCATTTCCGCCGCCGACCGCGCGCGCACCGTCGCCGTCGCCATCGATGCCGCCAAGAGCAAGGAGGATATCGTCACCCCCGGCCACGTCTTCCCGCTGATCGCGCGCGATGGCGGCGTGCTCGTCCGCGCGGGGCACACCGAAGCGGCGGTCGACATCTCGCGGCTTGCCGGGCTCAATCCCTCCGGCGTGATCTGCGAGATCATGAAGGATGATGGCACGATGGCGCGGATGGACGACCTCGTCCCCTTCGCGCGGCGCCACGGCCTCAAGATGGGCACGATCCGCGATCTCATCGAGTATCGCCGCCGCCACGACCACCTCGTCGAATGCATCGACCAGCAGCCGTTCCATTCGGACTACGGCGGCGACTGGACGATCAAGACCTACCGCAACAAGATCGACGGCGTGGTCCACCTCGTGCTGCAGAAGGGCGCGGTCCGCCCCGATGCGCCGACGCTGGTGCGCATGCACGGCATCTCGATCATGAGCGACGTGCTCGGCCAGCCCGGCCCGCGCAAGCGCAGCCTGCAGCGCGCGATGAGCGAGATCGGCAAGGCGGGCGCGGGCGTGATCGTCGTGCTCATGCCCGGCGACAGCGACAGCCTGCAGGCCGAGATCGCGGGCCGCACCGGCGACATGGACTTGCGCAGCTACGGCATCGGCGCGCAGATCCTCGCCGATCTCGGCATCCACGACATGGTGCTGCTGACCAATTCGCATCGCAACATCGTCGCCATCGAAGGCTACGGGCTCAACATCGTCGGCGAGCAGCCGATCACCGCGGAGTAAGCGCGCATGGCCAAGTTCCTTATCGTCGAAGCCCGCTTCTACGACCACCTCAACGACATGCTGGTGGCCGGCGCCCGCGCCGCGCTGGAAGCTGAAGGCCACAAGGTCGATGTGATCACCGTGCCCGGCGCGCTGGAGATTCCCGGCGCGATCGTGCTGGCGGACCAGTCCGGCCACTATGACGGCTATGTCGCGATCGGCGTGGTGATCCGCGGCGAGACCTATCACTTCGAGATCGTCGCGGGCGAAAGCGCGCGCGGCGTGATGGCGCTGACGATGGATGGCCTTGCGGTCGGCAACGGCATTCTCACTGTCGAGGACGAGGCACAGGCGCTGGTCCGGGCCGATCCGGCGCAGAAGAACAAGGGCGGCGAGGCGGCCAAGGCGGCGCTGGCGCTGCTCGCGCTGCGCACCAAATTCGCCTGATCAGACCGGCGAAAAAATTGCAAAGTGTTGCTGGATTGTAAAACCTGCACCTTTGGGCAGGTTTTCCCGATTCAATCGTTAAAATTCGGGTACTCCCCTGCTAGGGAGTGCACCTTTGAAACCATTCAAACGTTTGGTTCTAGAACAACGTTATCCCCTGCCTCGGTGGCCGCATAATGAGTCGCACGGCCATGAGAACAGGGGAGTACCTTTGCCATGTCGATCAGGATCAAGAGCCGCCGGGGCGGCTTGGCACTCGCTGGGACAGTTACCTTGCTGCTTGTGCTGATCGGTCTGGCGGTACAGCACATCCGAGTCGGCGGCACGGTGCAGAACCGGATCGATATCGTGACCGGCTTCACCGCCGATATTCTTCCCCCGCCGCTCTATATCGTCGAGCCAGCGCTCAAGGCACGGCAGGCGATCGATGATCCAGCCCATCTCGCCCAGAATCGCGCGGACCTCGCCGAACTCGAAAAGCAATACCGCGCCAGCC
>DATMJU010000466.1:0-8154 GCA_035553795.1 Vicinamibacterales bacterium | reverse complement strand
GCGTTGACTTCTCCATTTACTAAGCCTCCGGGGGAGCGGCTTTCGTTGAGTACGACGAACGGAGTCGGCGGCCTAGTGGCCGCCGCGCATTTCTTCAACCGAATCCAGCAGCACACGCTGGGATCCGCCAAGGGTCCGGATGGTCCGCAGCCGGCCATCGCGAATCCGGTAATACACCGTCCGCCGCGACACCCCGAGCAGCTGCGCCGCCTGCTCGATGCTCACCGAGCGGCCCACGCGCGGGTTGAAGTCAGACTGAGGGCTGTAAGTCAGAGGTTGAACATCCATATGAAGTTGGTCCTCAGCACCCTGTAATGGCAGGGTTGGTGCCAGCTTCTCCTCGGCGCCTGACATTCTTGTAAGTGATTGCATTTCAAGGGTTTGTTGGTTTAGGATGCCTCCGGACCCTCGGGGCGGCCCGACAAGAACTGGGCCAACGCGCATCCCCCGGACGGGGTAGCAACACGACTGTTTGCAGGTTTTGCGTGCAAATCGCAGAAATTGCTAATGGATTGCGTGCAAAGCAAAACCGGCCAATAAATTGGCCGATAGGACAAGAAGTGAACCGACAACCGCGGGCATTGCTGAGCGTTCTGCTGATCGGAGTGGTGGGCTTCCTGGGCTACCGCGCCTGCAACACCACGCCGACTGATGACGGCGAAGGCGTCGAACTGGTGATCTCGGACGTCCCGACGCGCGGCGGCACCCTCACGTCCTCGCTCCGCACCGAGCCGCGCAGCTTCAATCGCATCATGGCGAGGGACACGCCCGCCGACCTCTATTCCCACCTCGCCGGCGGCAAGCTCGTTCGCGTCAACCGCGCGACCCAGGAACTCGAGCCGTCCGTGGCGGAGAGCTGGACGACGTCGCCGGATAACAAGACGTTCACGTTGACGCTGCGCGATGGCGTCAAGTGGTCGGACGGCACGCCGTTTACCTCCGCGGACGTGACGTTCACATTCGACGCGATCTACAACTCCAAGCCCGAGAGCGCGCTGGCCAGCGGGCTACGCATTGGCGGCAAACCCCTCGTCGTCACGGCACCGGACGCCAAGACCGTGGTGATCACGATGCCCAGCACCTTCGGGCCAGGCATCGGCATTCTCGACAACGTGCATCTTGCGGCGAAGCACAAGTACGAAGCGCTGCACGCCGCGGGCAAGTTCGCCGAGGCGATGACGGCCTCCACGCCGCCGGCCGACATCGTCTCGCTCGGCCCCTTCAAGCTCGCCAGTTACATCTCGGGTCAGCGGCTGCTGTTCGATCGCAACCCGCATTACTGGAAGAAGGACGCGGCCGGGATTCAACTGCCGTATCTCGAGCAGGTGGTGTTCGAGATCGTGCCCGACCAGAACGCCGAGCTCGTGCGCTTGCAGGCCGGACAGATCGACACGCTGCAGCAGCAGGTGCGCCTCGAAGACCTGGCGACGCTGCGGCCGCTCGAGCAGCAGGGCAAGCTGAAGGTCGTGGAAGTCGGCGTCAACACTGACCCCGACGTCTTCTTCTTCAACCTGCGCAGCCCGTATTGGGCGAAGGATCCGCGCCGCGAGTGGATCACCCGCAAAGAGTTCCGGCACGCCATCTCGCACGCCATCGATCGCGAGATGTACGCCAACACGGTGTATCTCGGCGCCGGCGTGCCGATCTGGGGCCCCATCACCACCGGCAACAGGAACTGGTTCTCGCCGAACGTGAAGCGCTACGGCTACTCGCAGGATCGCGCGAAGGAAATTCTTGCCGGCCTCGGCCTCTCCAATCGTGACGCCGACGAGTGGCTGGAAGATGCGAAGGGCACCGAGGCGGCGTTCAACGTCATTGCCTATCGCGGCAACACGTCGATCGAGAAGGGGGCGCAGATCCTGCGCGATGAGCTGAAGAAGATCGGCGTTCGCGTGGACGTGGTGCTCCTCGAACAGGGGGCGCTGGTGCAGCGGATGGTGAAGGGCGACTTCGAGTCGATCTTCTTCCTGCTTGGATCGACCAGCCTTGACCCGGCGATGAACAGCGACTTCTGGCTGAGCGCGGGCTCCGCGCACGTGTGGAATATGGGGCAGCCGGTGCCGGCGACCGAGTGGGAAAAGCAGATCGATGACTTGATGGGCACCGTGATGACCAACGTCGATCAGACAGAGCGCAAGCGCGCCTTCGACGAGATCCAGAACATCTTCGCGGAGAACCTGCCGGCAATTCACTTCGTCGCCCCGCGCCTCTACGTGGCTGTCAGCTCGCGCATCGGCGGCATCACGCCCGCGATTCTGCGGCCGCAGTTGCTCTGGGACGTCGAGCGGATGACGGTGCAGGGCGCCCGCTAGCCTGGGATGGGACGCTACCTCCTCAGGCGTCTCGGCTTCGCGCTCGTCCTCGTTTTCGTCGTGTCGTCCGCGGCGCTGCTGCTGACGCGCCTGGCTCCGGGGGACTTCGCCGCCATGCAGGGCGTCGATCTTTCCGCCGAGCAGCGCGAGCAGTTGCGCGAAGAGCTGGGGCTCAATCAATCGTTCACGGCGCAGTATCTCGAGTGGCTGGGGGGCGCCGCAAGATTCGACTTCGGCCGCTCGCTGTTGTATTCGCGCCCGGTCAGCGAGCTAATCGGTGAGCGCGCCCTCAACACCGCCGTGCTCGCGATCGCGGCACTGCTGCTCGCGACGATCATCGGCATTCCCCTCGGCGTGTATTCAGGGACGCACACTGGACTGCGCAAGGCGATCGTGCGCGGAATATCCACCATTGGCCTGTCGGTGCCGCCGCTGATCGGGTCGCTCGCGCTGGTCTTCATCGCCGCGCGAACGGGCTGGTTCCCGGTCGGCGGCATGACCTCGGCGTCCGGCATCGACATGACCTGGGCGCAGTGGATCGCGGATCTGCTGCGTCACCTGCCGATGCCCGCGCTCGCACTGGCGATTCCGCTCGCCGCCACCCTCGAACGGCTGCAGTCGGAATCAATCGAATCGTCGATGCGCGAGAGATTCGTCGCCGCCAGCCGCGCGCGCGGCGTCGATCGCGCGCGCTCGATCCTGCGGCATGCGTGGCCGGTGTCGCTGCGACCCGTCCTTGGGTTGTATGGACTGATGATCGGCAGCCTGTTCAGCGGATCGTTCGCGGTGGAAGTGGTCACGTCCTGGCCGGGTCTTGGCCGCCTGATGTTCGACGCGCTGAAGGCCCGCGATCTGTTCCTCGTCGCCGGATGCGCCGCGACCGGTGCGGTCTTTCTCGCGGCCGGCACGCTGATCGCCGACCTGATCCTGGCGTGGACCGATCCGCGCACCGTCTCGGGAGATCGCGCGTGATCAAGCGCGCCGGCTGGTTTCTCGTCGCCCTGACAGCGGTCGCGTTGATCGCGCCGCTCATCGCGCCGTACGAACCGAGCGAGGCGTTTCGCGGATTCCTGAACGCGCCGCCGATGCGCCCGCATCTGGATGGGCTCGCGCCTGCGTTCCATCCGTTGGTGCTGGCCGACCGGTTGGAATCCCGCTTCGAGCCCGACCGCACGCGCAGCGTGTCTGCGCCGTGGATCGGCCGCGACCCCGACACGCCGGTCTTCCTCCTGGGCTCCGACGAGTTCGGTCGCGATGTATTGTCGCGCCTGCTCTACGGTGCGCGAACATCGATTGGACTCGCGCTCGTGGCCATGTTCGGCGCCGTCACGATCGGCGCGCTGGCCGGCGCGTGGGCGGGATACCGCGGCGGGTGGATGGACGAGGCGATCATGCGCGTCGCCGACTTCGTGCTCGTCCTGCCGGTGATCTACGTGGTGCTGGTGCTGCGCGCCGTGCTGCCACTGGTCATGCCGCCCTCAACCGTGTTCCTGCTGGTGACCGGCATCTTCACGGTTGTCGGCTGGCCATTCGTTGCCAAAGGTGTTCGCGCGATCGTCGCCGGCGAACGCAATCGCGAGTACGTGCAGGCCGCGCGGTCACTCGGTGCGAGCCCCTTCCGCATCCTCACGGTTCATTTGATTCCGGCGTGCGCCGGGCACCTGCTGGTGCAGGCCACTTTGCTGCTGCCGGCGTTCATCCTGGCGGAAGCCACGCTGTCGTTCATCGGTCTCGGCTTTCCGGATCCGATCGCGAGTTGGGGGACGATGCTTGCGGGGGCGGCGAACTATAACGCGGTCGCGCGTTTCCCGTGGACGCTGACGCCGGCTGTGGCGATCTTCGCCATCGTGCTGGCGACTAATGTGGTTGCGTCGAGGAAAGGCCAATAGGCCTACAGGCCAATAGGCCAATAGGCCAATGGGCCAACAGGCCAATGAGCCAATAGGAAAAGACATGCTGCCGACTAAGGAACGGATTCTTCTTGGGCCAGGGCCGAGCCTGATCTCGCCTCGCGTAATGCGCGCGATGCAGACGCCGATGCTCAGCCACCTCGATCCGCAGTTCATCGAGATCATGGACGATGTGCGCGCGAGGCTCGGTCGGGCGTTCCAGGCGCCTGAAGGATCGTTTGCGTTTGCGGTGTCAGGCACCGGCACGTCGGCGATGGAGACCGCGGTCGCCAACCTTGTCGCCCCCGGGACGCGCGTGTTGTCGGTCGTCACCGGCTACTTCGCGGATCGCCTCGCGCAAATGTGCGTGCGCTACGGTGGCGGGGTGTCGCGCGTTGAGGCGCCGTGGGGCAAGGCGATCGATCCCGATCAGGTGCGACAGGCGCTGAAGGCATCCGGCGCTGATGTCGTGACGATCGTGCACGCGGAAACATCCACAGGTGTGCTGAATCCGGTCCAGGGCGTCGCCGCACTTGCGCGCGAGCACGGTGCGCTGGTGATCGTCGACGCCGTGACGTCACTCGGAGGCATGCCGCTCGACGTCGCCGGTTGGGGGCTCGACGCGGTCTACAGCTGCGGCCAGAAATGCCTCGGAGCGCCGCCGGGCGCCTCGCCGATCGTGTTCTCCCCGCGCGCGCTGGAGAAGAAGGTCACGTGCCGCAGCTTCTACTTCGATGTCGCCCTGCTCGAGGACTACTGGGTGCGCCGTAAGTATCACCACACCATGTCGGCGTCACTGATCTACGCGCTCCGCGAAGCGCTGGTCAGCGTCGAAGAGGAAGGGTTGCAGGCGCGCTGGGCGCGTCACCAGTCGAATCACCTCGCGTTCGTGAAGGCGCTCGATCGAATGGGGCTGCAGTTGCTTCCGGCGCCTGCCGATCGCCTGTGGACCTTGAACGCCGTCAGCGTTCCGGAGGGAGTTGATGACGCAGCCGTCCGCAAGGCGTTGCTGCAGCAGTTCAACATCGAGATCGGTGCCGGCCTTGGCCCACTGGCCGGTAAAGTGTTCCGCGTCGGGCTGATGGGCGCGAGCTCGTCTCAAGAACTGGTCGATTTGCTCTCCGGATCGCTGGAAAAGGCCATGAATTCGGTGGCACAACGGTTGCACTGAGGGAGGCATGCGCGAAGGTCCCCGTCACCCGGCCGCAGGCTGGGTAAGCGTAGTAGCTCTCGCGCTCGCGTTGGCGGGCGCCGCCGCGTGCGCCACGAACCCCGTCACCGGCAAGCGGCAGATGACCCTGCTGAGCGAGGCCGAAGAACTCGCCATCGGCCAGCAGCAGGACGTGGAGATTCGCCGCGAGATGGGCGTCTACGACGATCCCGAGCTGCAGCGTTACGTCAACGATATCGGCCAGCGCATCGCCCGCACTTCTCATCGTCCGAACCTGCCGTGGAGTTTCACGGTCGTGGACAGCCCGGCGATCAACGCGTTTGCGCTACCCGGTGGCTATATCTATCTGACGCGCGGATTGCTCGCCTACCTGGATGACGAGTCCGAACTCGCCGGCGTGCTGGGACACGAGATCGGCCACGTGACCGCGCGCCATGCGGCCCAGGCTTACACGCGACAGGCGCAAGCGAACGTCGGCCTCACGATTCTCAGCATCTTCGTGCCGAGCACCCGTCCGTTCGCCGACCTCGGCGCCGCCGGTTTGGGCGTGCTGTTCCTGAAGCACGGGCGCGAACAGGAGCTCGAAGCCGATCGCCTGGGCGTTGAGTACGGAGCCGCCAACGGTTTTGATCCGACGGGCGTGCCTCGATTCCTGACCACGCTGGCGCGCGTGGCCGCGATGAGCGAACGCGGGGTGCCCAACTGGTTGTCGACGCATCCCGATCCGGGTTCGCGCGTCACCAAGGCGGAACCAGTCGCTGGAAAGTTCCTGTCACCTGATGCGCGAGCCGTCAATCGCGATCGGTATCTGGAGCGCATCCAGGGCCTGTTGTTTGGCGACAGCCCGAAGGACGGCATCGTGCGCGGCAATGAGTTCCTGCACCCGATGCTGCGGATCGCCGTGAAGTTTCCCGAGGGGTGGGAACTGACGAACACGCCGGATGCGGTGCTTGCGCAGGAACCGGGCACCAAGCACTTCATGGTGCTGCAGGAAGTTGAGCGGCCCCTCGTTCGCGGGGCCGCGGCCCGCTCGATTGCGGACACCGCAATCACGGCCATGCGCGCAGCCGGCTACACCGCCGTCGATGGCACGATGCAGCAGATCAACGGCAACGAGGCCTACGTGGGCCGCTACCGCGGCAACGCGAAGGATGTCGGCAAGGTGGAGATGCGCGCCGCGCACATTGCGCTTGGGCGACAGCTCTATGTCGTGGCCGGCTTCGCGCCCGAGCAGGAGTTTGCGCTCGTCGATCGTGAGATCGCGCCGGCGGTGCAGTCGTTCCGCCAGCTCTCGCCGCAGGAAGCGTCGAACGTTCGCCCGAATCGCATCGCCTTCCACACCGTCGTCAAGGGCGACTCCTGGCAGTCAATCGCTGCGCGGCAGGGCAAGGGCTACGTCAACGCCGCGACGCTCGCGATCATGAACGATCGCGACGTCAGCATGCAGCCCACACCCGGCGACCGCATCAAGATCGTCGTCGAAGGCTGAACACGCTGGCAGTACAATCTGCCTGTGCCGGCGAAGCGCAGGTCAGGTTCGATCGTCAAGAAGCTCGCGAAGGGACTCGCGATCATCGCGATCACCGGCTTCAGCTACATCGCCTATGTCTACCTGACGCTGCCGGACGTGCGTCCACTGGCGAAAGAGAATCCGAAGACCACCGCCTTCATGGAAATCCGGAAGGCCGAGGCGATCAAGGAGGGGCGGCAGAAATTCACCATCCGCCAGCAGTGGGTTCCGTACTCGCGAGTCTCGCCGTTTCTGCGTCGAGCCGTGATCGTGACCGAAGACGCCGCGTTCTTCGATCACGACGGCATCGACCTCGCCGAGCTGCAGGCGTCGCTCGAAAAGAACTGGGAAGAAGGGCAGTTCCTGCGTGGCGGGAGCACCATCACGCAGCAGCTCGCGAAGAACCTCTATCTCTCAGAGTCACGCAATCCGATGCGCAAGGTCACGGAGTTGCTGATCGCGCGGCGCCTCGAGGCCGCGCTGACCAAGCAGCGCATCTTCGAGATCTATCTCAACATGATCGAGTGGGGTGACGGCATCTTCGGCTGCGAGATGGCGGCGCGCACCTACTTCGGCAAGTCGTGCGCGAATCTCGACATCCAGGAATCCGCGCTGCTCGCCGGCGCGATCATCAATCCGCGCGTGCACAGTCCCGCGAAGCCGACCAGGCGGCTGCTGCGCCGCCAACAGATCATCTTGAGAAGGATGCAGTTCAAGCCGCCCGCGCCAGCGGCCCCGGCGCCGCCGCCAGTGAACGAATCAGCGCCGATCGACAGCCCGCTGATTCCGCAGCCGTCGCCGTTCCCCGATCCGCCGCCACCAGCACCGGCCAATAAGACGCCGGTGAATGGAACGCCCGTCAAACCTAGTTGACGCGTTTGGCGCCGATGTAACGGCTGCCCCAATACTGCTGGCTGAGGCTCTCCACGCGCACCACGCCGCGCTCGCTCGGCGCGTGCACGAATTGGTCGCCGCCGATCACGATGCCGACGTGTGATGCACCCGGCGCGACCGTGCTGAAGAACACCAGGTCGCCTGGCTCCAGCCGATTGCGATCGACCTGCTTGCCGACCTTGAACTGCTCCCTTACCTCTCGTGGCATCGCCACGCCATGCTGCTGATAGACATACCGGACAAACCCGCTGCAGTCGAAGCCGTCCGGGCTGATGCCGCCGTTCTTGTAGGGCGCGCCGCGGAGCGACAGGGCAGTCCCGGAAAGGGCATAACCATCCGCGTTGCCCAGACCCGGTGCCGCGAGCGGGCCGGGCTTGG
>DATMJU010000465.1:0-4728 GCA_035553795.1 Vicinamibacterales bacterium | reverse complement strand
GAGCGTGAACGAAGTGCGCACCAACCTGGGACGCGAGCTGGCCAGGGAGACCGGCGTGCCTGCGGACGTCGTGGTGCCGATTCCCGACTCGGGCGTCTGCGCGGCGATCGGCTTCTCGGAGGAGTCGAAGATCCCCCTGCGCATGGGCTTGATCCGCAATCACTACGTGGGCCGCACGTTTATCGAGCCCGCCCAGTCGATCCGGCACTTCGGCGTGAAGGTCAAGCTGAACACGGTGCGCAGCATCATTGAAGGCAAGCGCGTCGTGCTGATCGACGACTCGCTGGTGCGCGGCACGACCAGCCGCAAGATCGTGAAGATGGTGCGCGCTGCGGGAGCCAAGGAAGTGCACCTGCGCATCAGTTGTCCGCCGACGGTGTCGCCCTGTTTCTACGGTGTGGACACGCCCCGGCGCCGCGAGCTGATCGCCGCCACCCATACGCAGGAAGAGATCCGGAAGTACGTCGGTGCGGACACACTCGGCTACTTGAGCCTCGGCGGACTGCTGTCCTCGGTGAAGAGCAAGAGCGCGTCGTATTGCACGTCCTGCTACACCGGCAACTACCCTGTGGCGTTCCCTCGTGATGAAAACGGCTACCTGCAGCTCTCCCTGAAGATCGACGGCAAGCGGGAGCCGCCCCCGGAGGAAGAGCCCGAGACGGTGGTCTAGACAGGAAAGCACTCATGACACGGAAGTCGCTATTCTGCGCGCCGCTGGTCGCGCTCGCGTTTGCGTCAGTGCTCTCTGTGCCTTCTGCGGCTCAGGAGCGCGGACCGACGCCCGCGTCGCCCGAACAGATTCGCGCGGCGATCGACAAGCTCGCCGACCTCGATTACCAAACGCGCATGGCAGCCGGGCGCACCATTCGCCGCGCCCCCGCCGCGCAAACCGTGCCGGCGCTGCTGCAGGCGGTCAACGAGCACGCCGACGGTTTCATCCGTTTCCGCTCGTTGATCCTGCTGACCGGCTACTCGGATCCGCGCATCGAGGAAGTGATGGAAGCGACCCTCGCGTCGCCGAACGATCGGCTCCGCGAAGTTGGCTACGCCTACTTCGAGCAGCATCCCTCGCCGCGCCTGCTCCCGCGAATCTTCACGGCGCTCGACAAGGAAGAGGGCGAGTTCGTCCGGCCTGCCCTGGTGCGAGCCATTGCCGCGTACATAGCGACGGCGAAGTCGCCCGACGGTCCGAAGATGGCGGAGGCGTTGATCCGCGATGCCGGCCGCGGCGTCGACTTTTTCCGCAGCACCGTGATCGAGGCGCTCGGCGACTACAAGATCGCCAGCGCCGTCGCGAAACTGACCGAAGTGTCAAAGCTTGATGGCCCGCTGCAGGATGACGCGGCCATCGCGCTCGGCAAGATCGGCGAGAAGGGTTCGCTGAACACCCTCGCCGCGCTGCAGCAGTCGGCGCCGAAGGAGAACCAGCCGGCCATCGCCGCGGCGATTTGCCTGATGGGCACGAACTGCTCGGCGCACCTGGGTTATCTCGAGAAGACGCTGACGTTTGCCGAAACTTATCCCGGCTACCAGGACCTGGTACGCAGCGCCGCGTCCGGCCTTGGCCACATCGCGCAGAAGGGCAGCGACGAAGCGCTGCGCATCCTCTTCGATGTTGGCGTGCCCTCGCGAGATCCGCTGCGCGCGCCGATCACCCTGGCCGTTGGCCTGGTGGCGCTCCGCAACACGCCGCTGCTCCTCAAGACCCTGCAGGCGCGCGCCGACCAGGACGCCGCCGTCGGTCTCGTGGCCGAAGCGTTCGACATGCTCGAAGAAGATCTCGAAGAAGAACGTTTCTTCGTCTCGGTTCGCAAGGAGTACTGGGCCGCTCCAGAGGGCTCGCCTGTCAGAAAGCTATGTGAGTTGCTGATCAACAAACTAGACTTCTAATCGTGGATCCCAAGCCCCAAACCTCAAGCCCCAAGCCCCTCGACTACAAGTCCTCTGGCGTTGATATCGATGCGGGCAACGAGACCGTCCGCCGCATCAAGAAGCTCGCGAAGGGCACCTTCACCCCTGGCGTGCTTTCCGACATCGGATCGTTCGGGGGCCTGTTCAAGCTCGATACCGCAGCCTGGAAGGAGCCGGTGCTGGTTTCGAGCGCCGACGGCGTGGGCACCAAACTCAAGGTCGCGTTCATGGCGAATCGCCATCGCACCATTGGCGCCGATCTCGTCAACCACTGCGTCAACGACATCCTGGTGCAGGGCGCCACACCCCTCTTTTTCCTCGACTACCTTGCGACGGGTCGCCTTTCGCCCGACGTTGCCGAGCAGATTGTCGAAGGCCTCGCCAGCGCGTGTTCCGAGAACGGCTGTGCGTTGCTTGGCGGTGAGACCGCCGAGATGCCAGGCTTCTACGCTGACGGTGAATACGATGTTGCCGGGTTCATTGTTGGTGCTGTTGACCGCCCGAAGATCATTGACGGCCGCTCGATCACTCCTGGCGACGTGCTGATTGGCCTGCCGTCGACCGGTCTGCACACCAACGGTTATTCACTCGCCCGCAAGATCGCGTTTGAAGAACTGAAGCTGAAGGTCGATAGCCATGTGCCCGACCTGGGCGAGACCGTCGGCGAGGCCTTCCTCCGCACTCATCGATCGTACCTGCGAGTCATCAAGCCCCTGTTGGCCGGCAGCCAGATCAAGGGCATGGCGCACATCACGGGTGGTGGCATCACGGACAACCTGCCACGCGTGCTGCCGCCGGGCACCGCTGCCCGCGTCGTCCGCACGTCCTGGCGCGTGCCGACGCTGTTCCGATGGCTGGGCGAGTCGGGCCGCGTGCCGGAGTACGATCTGCGCCGATCGCTGAACATGGGCATCGGCCTGATCCTCGTCGTCTCGCCCGCCGACGTCGATGCGGTACGCAAGGGGCTGCTCGATGCCGGCGAAGCGAACAGCGTCGTGATCGGCGACATCATCAAGGGTGAGCCGGAAGTTCAGTACGTATAGGGCCAGGGATCAGGGATCAGGGAGAGGGATGAAACGACGACAGGCGCTTCAAACCCTGGCCACCGCCGCGGCGGGGCTGCCCTTGATGCGTGTGCCGCTCGAGGCACAAGAGCTATCAAGCGAACAGATCTTCGTGCTCCGTGATGTCGCGGCAACTGTCTTGCCCTCCGCGCTCGGTAGCAAGGGACAGCATCAAGCCGTCGACGATTTTCTTCGCTGGATTCGGGACTACAAGGAAGGCGTGGCGCTCTCGCACGGTTACGGTGAGCCGCGCCTCGTGAAATCCGGTCCGTCTCCCGCCCCCGGTTATTCGAAACAGATCACCGCTTTGCAACAAGCCGCGCAGGCGCGTGGCGCCCGGTTCGGCGCACTGCCGCTCGAGACGCGCCGCCAGCTGCTCGATGACGCGTTCACCGCCGCCGAGGTGAGGAACCTTCCAGGACGCCCTGACGGCAAGCACGTGGTTGCGGACCTGATGGCGCACTACTTCCGCAGCAGCGCCGCCAACGATCTCTGTTACAACGCCCGCATTGGCCGCAACACCTATCGCGGGATCCGTGTGACCACGGTGCGCCCGCGGGCGCTTTAGCCATGCCCGTTCACGAATCCGATGTCTGCGTGATCGGCGGCGGCATCACCGCGGTGATGCTGATCGAGCGATTGGCCCAACTCAAGCCTGGCCTGCGCATCACCGTGGTCGAAGCGGGCCGGTCGATTTTCGATCGCGAGAATCGCCCCACCTACCATCGCCGCGCGCTCGAGTACGGCGAACATCCCTGGCATGACGACTACATCGAGGATCAAACAGCCAAGGGCTGGATCTCGATGACGATGGCGGTGGGGGGACAGGCACTGCATTGGGGCGGCGCATGCAACCGGTTTTCCGAAGAGGACCTGCGGCTCAAGTCGATGTACGGCCTGTCGGACGACTGGTCGCTGACCTGGTCCGAACTCGAGAAGTACTACGTGCAGGCGGAGCACCGCTTGCACGTCGCCGGCGATCCGAGCCCGTATCCGGAAGATCGACGTTCCGGGCCTTACAGCCAGCAGGCATTGCCCCTCTCTTACAACCTGCAGGTCTTGAAAAAGTGGGCGGAGCAGAGCGGCCTGAAGTTCTCTCCGTTGCCGACGTCGCGCAACATCACGGGTCCGGCCGACGGCCGCGGCACCTGTGGACTCTATGACACGTGCGGTGACGTGTGTCCGACCGGCGCGCGCTATTCGCCCGATTACACCTATCAGCAGTTGATCGCGGCGAAGAAGGTCACGCTGCACGATCGCATGCTGGTGCGCAAGCTCGTGCTCGCCGACGGCCGCGACACCATCGTGGCGGCGCACGGTTACCACCAGGATCGTCCGAACGAAGTGACCGAGTACCGCGCGGGCACGTTCGTGCTGGCATCGGGGCAGTGTTGGAGTCCGCACCTGCTGTTGCTGTCCGCGAACTCACGATTCCCGAACGGGCTCGCGAACCGATCGGGGACGGTCGGACGCTACATGAACGGCCACAAGTTCATTTCCGCGCAGGCGGTCATCGACGAGCAGACCTTTCCCGGACAGAACATGTCGCACAGCCTGATCTCGCGCGAGTATTTCCGATGCGATCCCGGAAAGCCGTTCGTTCGCCACGACACGCGCGTCTGGGAGAGTTCCGCGGGCAAGGAGCCGAGGCTCCGCTCGGCCGACGGCCGGTTGCAGCTCGGCGACGAGCTGCTCAACGAATGGCGTGGGCGCGCGCTGAAAGGCAGCTCGGTGCGCCTGCGCGCCTACTACG
>DATMJU010000464.1:0-3585 GCA_035553795.1 Vicinamibacterales bacterium | reverse complement strand
GGCGGTGAAAACGCCTCGGCCATCCGCACGTCGGTGTTGCTGACGATGGTGATGTAGTCGCGCCAGGGCTCGAGCGGCGCCATCGACGTCGGGCTCAGATCGAAGGCCGACCCGGTCGCGGCGGGCGCCCACAGGTTCTTCGTGGCGCCGAAGGCGGTGGCGCCAGCGGCGCCATGCACCATCTCCATGGCGACCAGGCGCACCTTGCGGGTTTGCGCGGCCGCGCGGGCCGGCATCATGGCGTCAAGGAACGGCAGCGCGATGGTCGCGCCCATGCCCCGCAGTACCGTGCGTCGATCGAGCTGCTTGTTGGTGATGAAGTTCATAGTTATCTCGCTGCTGCGGTGTTCACCGGTTCCGCGACGCGGCCCATGGTGAACAGCGGACTGGTCGCCACACCCTGCACGAACGCCGAAATCTTCAGGCCCTTCTTCTCCGCATCGCGAATGATGCGGCGGATGGCCCACATGTCCTGCGCCTGGACGCGGCGGCCCAGGGCATAAGTCATCAGGTTCTCGGTGAAGCTGAGAAGCACGACATCCTTGTGCTTGATGAGCGCGTTGCGCAGGCTGGCCGGGCCATCGATCGGCGTGCCGTCATACATCGAGCTCTCCGGATCCACCGGCATGCCGGCATCCTTGATGCGGTACTTGCCGGTGACGTCGAAGTTCTCCAGCGCCAGGCCGATCGGGTCGATTACGCGATGGCACGACATGCAGGTCGGGTTGGCGCGATGCACTTCCATGCGCTCGCGAACCGTCAGCACCTTGCCCTCGCTCTGGCCCTTGGTTTCTTCGAACGCCGGCACGTCGGCGGGCGGCGCCGGCGGCGGCGAGCCCATCATCACTTCCATCACCCACTTGCCGCGCATCACCGGCGACGTGCGATCCGCCACCGACGTCAGCACGAGCACGCTGCCGTGCGTCAGGATGCCGCGGCGCTCGGCGGGCAGCGTCACGCGACGGAACGCGTTGCCGGCGACGTTGGGAATGCCGTAGTGGCGCGCGATGCGCTCGTTCGCAAACGTGTAGTCCGCGGTCAGCAGATCCAGGATGTTGCGGTCTTCGCGGACGAGGCTGTCGAAGAACATCTCTGACTCGGTGACGAAGGCGTCGCCGAGCGTGCGATCGAAATACGGATACGCCACCGCGTCCGGCAGCACGCCCTCGACGTCACCGAGGCGCAGCCACTGGCGGGCAAAGCGCTTCGACAGCGCCTCCGAGCGCGGATCGGCAAGCAGGCGCGCGATCTGTTTCTCGTACACGCCAGGCGCGCCGAGCCGGCCGGACGCGGCCAGCTTGTTCAGCTCGGCGTCGGGCGCGGCCCCCCAGATGAAGTACGAGAGGCGCGACGCGAGCTCCGAGTCGCCCAAACGGAACGACTGCCCCGCCCGCAAGGTCGTGGGCGTGCTCTCGAGGCGGAACAGGAACTGCGGGCTCGCGAGAATCGCTTCGATGGCGCCGCTGATGGCGTATTCGAAGTCACCCTCCTTGCGGCCGTCCGTGTAGAACTTCATCAGGCCGGCGAAGTCGCGCTCGCTCACCGGGCCGCGGAACGCCTGCGTGGCCAGCCCGCGCACGATCTTGCCCGCGCACACCACGTCGTCTGCCGTCGACGTCGGACGGCACGTGAAGATCTTGCGTCGGCTCGCCGTGTCCGAGATGCCGGTCACGTTGTAGGGCCCGACGATGCTGAAGTCCTTGACGTGCGGAAGCGTGGTGATGCCCACCGCGACGCCGATCTGCGTATCGGCGAGCGTGTGATCGATCGGCGCGATCAGGTCGTTGACCGGGCCTTCGAAGCGCTGGATGAACGCGGCGGTGACGCGATGCTCGCCGGCGCTCACCGCGATGGGCGGCGTCTTCAGCGACAGACCCGTGGTCGTCTCCGCCATGCGCGGGTCGATCTTCATGATCGCCTTGCGCTCGCCATCCACCGAAATCTCGACCTGCTCGCCGTCGTTCGGCCCGCCGAACAGCACGCCGCAGGCGTTGCTGTGCAGTTCCACCTTGAAGACGTACTCGCCGTCGGCCGCGAAGGTGTGCAGCGTGGAGATGCCGCCGCGAGTGCCGAACGGCGCGCCATCGACGCGCGCGAGCTGCGAGGCCGTCTTCGGCACGCGGTAGTTGGTTTCGGTTGCCGGCGCGTTGCGATCGCCGATGGCCAGCGCGGTGACCTTGGCAGCGGCGCGCAGGTAGCTTTCCATCAGCGTCGTGGAGAACGCCTGTGAGTCGGCAACGTTGTCGAAGCCGTTGCTGATCGTGTCGGCCGGCAGCAGGCCAGCGACATCAACGTCCACACCCAGCAGGTCCTTCACCGCGCGGCCGTACTCGGCGCGGTTCAGGCGCTGGAACGGCCGCGAGCCGGGATTCGGGTTGGCCAGCGCGACGCGATCGACGCGCGTCTCGAGCGCGGAGGCGAGCGCCGCAATCTGCTCCGGCGCCGGCCGGCGCGCGTTGGCCGGCGGCATCATGCCGGCGCGCAGCTTGCGGATCATCTTTTCGGTGGTCTCGAGTTGCGAATGGTCCGCGGCCTTGGCCGCATCGTACGCGGCAAGCGTCAGGTTGCCGGCCTTGCCGCGATCGCTGTGGCAGCCGGTGCAGTACTGCTTCACCATCGCGTTCTGCTCGGCGGGGCCGAAGGCGGGCGATGCGGGAGCCGGCGATGGTGCGTGAGTGACGGCAGGTTTCGGCGCAGCCACTGGCGGCTTGGCCGTTGAAGGCGGGGCCTGTCCTGCGGCAACGAGTTGAAGGGCCGGAATCGCGGCCAAGACCGCCGCGAACACGAGTCGTTTCATTGAGCTTGTACCGCCGTAGCCCTGGCGAAGGCGGACGCCTTTCTTGGCGCAAGTATAGCCAACTAAGTGCTTGAAATGCAGAGACATCCGGTGACAGGCGAGGGATAAACAGCGCGCATGAACGGATAGGGTTTGCTTATCCCGGCAGCCGAGCCGTGTGCCACAATCCCGCCGTTTCTGGCCAAACCACGAGGTGTCTTCATGCGGACAGACGAGATTCGCTCCTTCCTCGACCATTTCCGCGACAGCTGGACCAGGCAGGACGTCACGTCACTCGCCGCCTGTTACACGGACGACTGCCTCGTAATCAGCCCGATCTTCAGCCGGATCCGCGGCCGGGCGAATCTCGAAAAGTCGTTCGTCGATCTCTTCAAGGCCTTCCACACCACCGGCATTACCGTCGAAGAACTGGTGATCAGCCCCGACGAACCCCGCGCCGTGCTGCTGTGGAAGATTCAGTCGACGCACGTCGGCGAGGTCTTCGGCATGCCGCCCTCGGGCAAGCCGATCGAGCGGAGCATCGCGTTCTTCCTGACGCTGAAGAACGGCTTGATTGAGAAGGAGACGCGCGTCTACGACTTCACCAGCATGCTGATGGAGCTGGGCGTGCTGAAGGTGAAGCCCGCTAACTAGCCGTCAGTTCGGCGGGCAGCATGGCCATCGGCTGATCGTGGTCGAGGAAGTCGCGGCAGATGCCGTGAAACTCCGCCGCGGTTTGCGAGCGCCGGATCTGGTGCAGGAACGCGCCGGGCACGCCCTCCCCGAGATAGTTCAGGAACTTCTTCATC
>DATMJU010000463.1:0-6926 GCA_035553795.1 Vicinamibacterales bacterium | reverse complement strand
GTAGAAGTAGACCGCCGGGATGGCCGCGGCGAGCCCCAGCGCGGTGGCGATCAGCGCTTCGGCGATCGGGCCGCTGACGACGGCCAGGTCGGTCGAACCCTGGGCGCCGATGTTCATGAACGCCATCATGATGCCCCACACGGTTCCGAACAGTCCGATGAACGGGGTGATGCTCGCGGTCGTGGCGAGAAAGGTCACGCGCTTCTCGAGCTTGTTCACCTCGATCGATGACGCGCGCAACAACGCGCGGTCAACCGCGGCAAGACTCTTCAAAGTTGGACGTGGTGCAGGGGCTCCAGGACTGGCCGCGGCGGGTTGAGACAGCCGCAACTGCGCGGTCAGCTCCGCATAGCCGGCCTGGAACATCCCGACAAGAGGACTCGCGGCCAGGGAAGGGCAAACAGCCTGCACTTCGGAAAACTTGGCGCTCTTGCGGAAGACCTCGATGAACGTGGCGGATTGTTTTTCAATCCCCCTGAATGTCCACCACTTGACCAGCGTGATGCCCCACGAGATGACGGAGAACAGCACAAGGAGGCCCATCACGAACTGCACGATGGGACTGGCGTCGAAAATCAGTCGAGCAAAATCCTGGGTATTTCCTTGAGCAGCCGGCATCCCGTCATAGCCTCCGAATTACATGGCCCCGCCCTAAGGCAGGGTTGTCAGGGGATGCGCTGCTGGGAGAGCGCGGTAATGAGCCACCGTAGCACGCCATGGGAAATTCTGTCAAAGCAATGATACGATGAGAGTTCCCCGCCTTCGCCAGGGCTTCGGCGAGGCAGGCGCTCGCCGAAGGTAATCCCAATGATTCGCTATCTGGCCATCCGCAACCTTGCGGTCATCGAGTCGGTGGCAGTCGATTTTGAACAATCGTTCAATACGCTGACCGGCGAGACCGGCGCTGGAAAATCCATCCTCGTCGAAGCCGTCGGACTGCTGCTCGGTGGCCGTGCCACGCAAGACCTCATTCGCACGGGTGAAGACGTCGCGACGGTCGAAGCCATCTTCGAAACCGAAGACGGCAGCGAGCTCATCGTCAGGCGCGAAATCACGTCACAGGGCCGTAGCCGCGCCTTCATCAACGGCGCGCTCGCGACCGCCGCCGCGCTCAAGGATCTGTCGAACCGCCTCGTCGAACTTCACGGTCAACACGAACATCAACAGCTGCTCGATCCGTCGCAGCATCTTGCGCTGCTCGATGCGTGGGCGGGACTCGAGCCGGCCCGCGAGCAGGTCGCGGCCGCGTTTGCGAAGGTGCGCGCGTTGCGAGAGCAACTGGATCGCTTGCGGATGGACGATCGCGAGCGCGCGGCGCGGCTGGACCTCGTCGAGTTCCAACTCGGTGAGCTGCGCAAGGCCAACCTTCAGCCCGGTGAAGATGAAACGCTGGCCGCCGACCGCCAGTTGCTCAAGAGTGCCGACACCATCCAGCGGCTGTGCGGCGAGAGCTACGCCGAACTGTATGACGGGGAGCACGCGGCGCTCGCGGCGCTCGGGCACATCTGGAAGCGCGTCGGCGAGCTGGCGGCGATCGATGGCAGGTTCGCGCCCTACCTCGACGCGCGTGACGGCATCAAGGCGCAGCTGGAGGACCTCGCGTTCACGCTGCGCGACTTTGCCGACGGCATCGACGCATCGCCGGCGCGGCTGCAAGAGGTGGAGGACCGCCTCGCCTTGATCGAGCGGCTGAAGCGCAAGCACGGTGACACGCTGGAGGAAGCGATCGCGCATCGCGACCGCCTGGCCGCCGAACACGCCGCGCTCACGGGCGGGCAATCCACCGTCGCCGAGATCGAGCAGCAACTCGGCGAGGCCGGCAAGACGTTCCTTGCCGCGGCGCGAAAACTCTCCGGCAATCGCCGGACCGCCGCGCCCAAGTTCAGCGCGCAGATCGAAGCCGAGCTTGCTGAGCTGGCGATGGAGAAAACCACCTTCGAGGTGCGCTTGACGACCTCGGAAGCGGAAGGGCAGTGGACCGACGCGGGCATCGATGCCGGCGAGTTCTTCCTGTCGCCCAACGTGGGCGAGGACGTGCGGCCGCTCGCCAAGATCGTGTCAGGCGGCGAGCTGTCCCGAATCATGCTGGCGCTGAAGACCATTGCCGCAATGGGAGCGCTCGACCCCACGTCCCAAGCCCCAAGTCCCAAGACCCTGATCTTCGACGAGGTCGACGCCGGCATCGGCGGTCGCGTGGCAACCGTGGTGGGGCAGAAGCTGGCGTCGCTCGGCGATCGATTCCAGGTCCTCTGCATCACGCACCTGCCGCAGATCGCGGCGTGCGGGCGGAGCCACTTCCTGATCGAAAAGCGGGTCCAGGGCCGGCGCACGGTCACCACCGTGTCGCGCTTGGACGGCGAAGATCGGGTGGAGGAGATCGCTCGGATGATGGGCGGATCGGCGGCGGGGGAGAAGGCACTGGAGAGCGCCCGCGAACTGCTCGAGTCCACCTCCGCGACCGAAAAGGCGAAAGGCGAAAGCGAAAGGCGAAAGTCCCGCAGGAAATGAAGTATTTCATCGAAACCTACGGCTGCCAGATGAGCGTCCACGATTCCGAGCGCATGGCCGGCCTGCTCGAATCCAACGGCTATGACCGCACCGAGGTGGACACGGACGCGGACCTGGTCATCATCAACACCTGCTCGGTCCGCGAGCGCGCCGAAGGCCAGCTCTACACACGGCTCGGCTACATCAAGGAGATGGCGCGGGAGCTCGGCCGGGATCCGATCGTCGCGGTCACCGGCTGCGTCGCCCAACAGGAAGGCAACAAGCTGATCGCGCGATCCGGCGGACTGGTGGACGTGGTGGTTGGCACCCAGCAGGTGAAGATGCTGCCGATGCTGGCCGGCGAAGCGATGAAGGAACGCGACGCCGGGTTCGACGGGCGCTGGCGCACCGAACGCGTCGCGATCGACAACCCGTACGAAGAGCCCTCGTTCCCGCTCGGCATCGTCCGGCGCAGCGATCCGGTGCGCGCCTACGTCACCATCATCGAAGGGTGCAATGACTTCTGCGCGTTCTGCGTCGTGCCGTACACCCGCGGCCACGAACGCATGCGGGCCAAAGCGGAGATCCTCGCCGACGTGCGCGACGCGGCCGCGAGCGGCCGGCGCGAGGTTCAACTGCTCGGCCAGATCGTCAATCACTACCAGGCGCCCGACGACCCGTCCTGCGATTTCCCGGCATTGCTCGAAGAGGTCCAGAAAATTTCCGGGATCGATCGCATCCGGTTTGCGAGTCCGCATCCCCGGCACACCAGCGATCGGCTGATCGCCGCGGTCCGCGACCTGCCGAAGGTCTGTAAACATCTGCACCTCCCCGTGCAATCCGGCTCAACCCGCGTGCTTGGCATGATGCGCCGCCGGCACAGCCGTGAGCAGTATCTCCACCTGGTTGCACGGATTCGCGAGGCTATCCCGAACGTGCAGCTATCGACCGATATGATCGTTGGCTTCCCAGGAGAGACGGAAGCGGACTTCGAGGAGACGCTGTCACTCACCGCCGAGGTGGGGTATCACAGCATGTTCTCCTTCAAGTACTCGGAGCGGCCGAACACGCTGGCATCGAAGCGGATGCCCGATGACGTGTCGGACGCTGAGAAGACGCGGCGCATCGTGGCGCTGCAAGCACTCCAACGGTCGATCCAGTCGGACCTCTTCCAGCGGTCGATTGGATCGACGCACCAGGTGCTGGTCGACGCGACCAGCCGCCGGCGCGAGTGGGAGCTGACGGGCCGGACCAGCGGCAACACGGTGGTCAATTTCCCAGGACCGCCGGAGTGGCTGGGGCAGTTCGTGGACGTGACGATCGAGAAGGCCGGACCGAATTCGGTCTGGGGTCAGGCAGTAGGGGAACCGAACCGAGTGGAACGACGGCCCGCCTTCGCGGCCGGAGACCGCTCCGGCGAGGTCTCGCCGGAGCTCGCCTGAGATATTGGCGAGCGTAGGCGGAGGCGCGTAATGATCGAAATGAACATCAAGGGGCTGATGGTGGATCCGATCACCAACATGCCGATCATCATCCTGCGGGACAGCGAAGGGCAGAAGGTCCTGCCGATCTGGGTCGGCGTGTTTGAAGCCAACGCCATCGCGCTGCAGATCGAGAACATCCAGACGCCCCGGCCGATGACGCACGACCTGCTGCGCAACATCATCCAGGACCTCCAGGCCACGGTCGACAAGATCGTCGTGTGCGACCTGAAGGAGAACACCTTCTACGCGTTGATCCATCTGCAGACCCCCGCCGGCCCGGTCGCGATCGACGCGCGGCCGAGCGATGCGATCGCGCTCGCGCTGCGCACCCGCGCGCCGATCCTGGTCGACGAGAAAGTCATCGACCACGCCAAGACCGTCGACCTGTCCAACGAGAAGCAGGACTCCGACCGCCTGCAGCAGTGGCTCGAGCAGCTCGACCCGGACGACATGGGCAAGTACAAGATGTAGGTTTCGTCGGCCGGCCGACAATGCCCGTAAGTCTCGCAAAACACGCACTTTAGGCTGAGTCATTTTTTCTCAATTTGACTCGGCCGACATCGGCTCACATAATGCGAGGGACTTGCACATGTTTCCTCGCGAATGATTCTTTCCATTGCTAATCAGAAGGGCGGCGTCGGCAAGACCACGACCGCCATCAACCTTGCCGCGGCGCTCGCCATGCGCGGCAAGCCTACGCTGCTGATCGATCTCGACCCGCAGGGCAACAGCTCGATGTCCTACATCGACATCCGCGGCGCCGAGAAAAGCATGTACGACGTGTTCGTCGAAAAGGACGTCCACCTCGCCGACGTGCTGGTGCCGGCGACGCTGCCGAACCTCACGATCGCACCCGCCCGGATCTCGCTCGCCAAGCTCGAATCACGCATGACCGGCGAGCTCGACGCACCGTTCCGGCTCAAGGACGAGATCGCGGCGCTGAACGGGAAGTTTGCCAACGTCGTGATCGATTGCCCGCCGGCGCTCGGCCTGCTGACCGTCAACGCGCTGGTCGCCTCGACCCATCTGTTGATACCGATCCAGTCGTCGTACTTTGCCCTTGAAGGCACCGACGATCTGCTCGAGACGATCGAGAAGGTTCGCCAGCGGCCCAACCCGGAGCTGCAGATCCTGGGGGTCGTCATCACCATGCACGACAAGCGGACGGCACTCGCGCGCGACATCCAGGAACAGATCCGGAAGGTGTTCGGCGACAAGGTGTTCCGCACCGTTATCAGCAAGAGCGTGCGCCTCGAGGAAAGCCCGGCGTACCGCGAATCCATCTTTACTTTCGCGCCGGATTCGACCGGCGCGGCCGAGTACTACAGCCTGTGTGAAGAGGTGATCGATCGTGCCTAAACCTCGCGGACTCCCGGACAACCTGCGCATGCGCCACGACGCGCACTACGTCGAAACCCTGGCCGCGCCGGGCGGCGTCGCCATCGGCCGGATGGTGCCGATCGAGTCGATCGATCCGAACCCGGATCAGCCACGGCAGGCCATGGGCGACCTGGGCGAACTCGTCGCCTCGATCACGGAAAAAGGAATCATCGAGCCGCTCATCGTCCGCCAGCGCGGCGCCCGATACCAGATCATCGCCGGCGAACGCCGGTATCACGCCTCGGTCCAGGCCAAGCTTTCGGAGCTGCCGGTCGTCATTCGCGACGTCGACGACGGCGAGATGATGGAGCTGGCGCTGATCGAGAACATCCAGCGCAAGGACCTGACCCCGTTCGAAGAATCGGAGGCGATGGGCGGCCTGGCCCAGAAGTTCGGCTACACGCACGAGGACCTGGCCAAGCGGCTCGGTAAGTCCCGGACCACGATCACCGAAGCCTTGTCGCTGAACACGATCCCGCCCGAGGTCCGCAAGGTGTGCCGGCTGGCGGGCATCAATAACCGGTCGCTGTTGCTGCAGGTGGTTCGCCAGGGCGACCCGCAGAAGATGCTGGCGCTGGTGGAAAAGATCACCAGCCAGGGCGCGACGCGCGAACAGCTGCGCAAGGAAGCCGACAAGCAGAAACCCAAAGCCGGGCGACCGAAGTCGTTTGTGTTTGCGTTCCGCCCGGCGACGAAAGCGTTTAACCTCCGCCTGCAATTCAACAAGCGCAACGCCAGCAAGGACGAAGTGATTTCGGCGCTTGAAGAAATCATCAAGGACCTCAAGAAGTCCAAGTAGGTCGTGGCAATCAGGTAGTCAGGTAGTCAGATAGTCAGTAGCCAGTAGCCAGGGGCGCGCTGGCCGGCAATCTGACTTCACTGACTCGCCGCCCGCAAGCTTAGTTAACATAACATGTATTATCAGACATTAAGTGAAACGCGCAGAGAAGTGCCCTGTGCATGAATTTCGGAAGGCTGCTGAGGAAAACCGAGGGCTGATGCCCTAGACTTGCCAATCGCGGACGCTTGCGTCCCGCGAAGGCATCGCAATCGTCCAGAACCGGCCGTGAGGAACCGCCTCCAGAACCGCGCCGCCGACCTCACGAATCTGGATCGCAAACTGAAGATCCAAATCGGTGTCAGACACCGGCTCCGATCGGCGACCCAAATTGGTGCCTGACACCAAATTCGATCTCGGATCGGAATCGGTGCCTGACACCAAAATCCGATCGAACGGGATCTGGATTTCGACGGTCGAATCGACGGCGATCCAGGACCGTCCGATTTGGAGCTGCCGGACCTCGGACCCGCCGATGACCAGGCACACCGAGGTGGATGGATCGGCGACCACGGTCGCCAATCGCGAGCCGGCCAGTCGCAAGCAGAGACCCCGAGCCGACCAGCCGGCGCGGACTTCGGCGATCAGCGGCGGCGTAGAAGCCACCTCATGCATGGCGCCGCCGGGTTTGGCGAGTGAGGGCACGGCGGCACCCACCCACTCAAGGAAGCTGGTGTCGCGGCCATCGAGGGTCACGGACAACGGGCCGGATGGTTCGAGGCGATCCGGGCCAGCGC
>DATMJU010000462.1:0-7532 GCA_035553795.1 Vicinamibacterales bacterium | reverse complement strand
AATGCTACAAGTCGATGGCCCGGTTCACGCGGGCCTCGATCTTCGCCGAAGCCGGGAAGCAAACGCCAGTGTTCGTGCGTTTCTCGACGGTAGCCGGGGAGCGCGGCTCGACCGACGTGGCGCGCGACGTCCGCGGCTTCGCCGTGAAGTTCTATACGGACGAAGGCAACTGGGACCTCGTCGGCAACAACATCCCGGTGTTCTTCATCCAGGACGCGATGAAGTTCCCGGACCTGGTGCACGCCGTCAAGCCGGAGCCTCATCACGGCATGCCGCAGGCGGCGTCGGCGCACGACACGTTCTGGGACTTCGCCTCGTTGATGCCGGAAGTCACGCACATGTTGATGTGGGTGATGTCAGATCGCGCCATCCCGAGGAGCTATCGGACGATGCAGGGGTTCGGCGTGCATGCCTACCGGCTCGTCAACGACGCCGGCGATTCGGTGTTCGTCAAGTTCCACTGGTTGCCTGCCGCAGGTACGCACTCGCTGGTGTGGGACGAGGCCGTCAAGATCTCCGGTGCCGACGCGGACTTTCACCGCCGCGATCTGTGGGAAGCGATTGAAGCCGGTGCGTACCCGGAATACGAACTCAACTTTCAGATCATCACCGAAGAGCAGGCGGAGAAGTTCTCGTTCGACATCCTCGATGCGACCAAGCTGGTGCCCGAGGAGATTTCACCGTTGATCCCCGTCGGCAAGATGACGTTGAACCGCAACCCGGACAACTTCTTTGCCGAGACGGAACAGGTGGCGTTCTGCACTGCCCACGTGGTGCCGGGCATCGACTTCTCGAACGATCCGCTGCTGGCGGGGCGCATTCACTCCTACGTGGATACGCAGATCTCGCGGCTCGGGGGACCGAACTTCCACGAAATCCCAATCAACGCGCCGATCGCGCAGGTGCACAACAACCAGCGCGACGGCATGCACCGCCAGGCGATTCATCGCGGGCGCGTGGCGTATGAGCCCAACTCCCTTGGCGGCGGCTGTCCGTTCCAGGCGGGCTCCGCAGGGTTCGTGAGTTTCCCCGCGCGAGCCGAGCGCGACGATCACAAGGTGCGCGGCAAGGCCGAGCGGTTTGCCGATCACTACACGCAGGCGACACTGTTCTGGAACAGCCAGACCGCCGTCGAGAAGACGCACATCATCAACGCGTTCCGATTCGAGCTGTCCAAGGTGCAGACGGCCGCGATCCGCGAGCGCATGGTCTCGGGATTGATGAACGTGGCGCCTGAGCTAGCCGAAGCGGTGGCATCGGGCCTCGGCATTGCTGACATGCCCGAGCCCATGCCCAAGGTCCTGCAGAAGAAGGTGCGGCCGGAAGTGACGGCGTCCAAACCGCTGTCGCTGTTTGCGCGTCCGGGCATCGCCGGCATCACGGCGCGCCGCATCGCCATTCTCGTCGCCGACGGCGTCGACGGGACAGGAGCGATGACGATTGCCGATCGCCTGAAGGGGCAGGGCGCGGTGCCGGTATTCGTGGCGCCGCACCTCGGTGCCATCAGGTCAGATGGCAAGCCGATCCAGGCCGACGCGTCGCTCGAGGTCGCGCCCGGCGTGGTCTTCGACGCGATGGTGATTGCTGATGGCGAGGCTTCCGTCAAGGCGCTGGCCGAAGACGGCCGCGCGCTGGAGTTCCTGAAGGATCAGTATCGCCACTGCAAGGCGATCATGGTGCTGGCCGGCGCGACCGTGGTGCTCGACAAGGCGGGCATCCCGCGCGCCTTGCCGGATGGAAAAGCCGACTCCGGCTTGATCATCGGCGCGGGAGATGGAGAGCCGCCTGTCGATCGCTTTGTTCGGGCGGTGGCCGCGCACCGGCACTTCGATCGCGAATCGGATCCGCCAAGGGTCTAGAAAAACGGAGCCGGTGCGCGCAAGCGCGCCGGCTCAGGCCTTCGATTTCCAGGCGGCAAGCAGCGCCTGCTCTTGCTCGGGCGTCAGCACATAGCGAGGCTGCTTCCGAAGCGCTTCCGGCACCGCGTCCGATGTTCGCCAGGCGATCGTGTCGCGCGCGGTGGTGAGCAGCGGCCGGAACTTCAAGCCCGCCGCAATCGCCTTGCCGTTGCTGATCTGGGTGTGCCCCAGTTCATCGCCTTCGGACATCACCCACGGAATCGAGTAGGTGAGCCCTGTCATCTTTCCATCCGCCGACTTGCGCAGCGGGTAGGCCTTCAACCAGCCGTAGTCCTCAATCCACGTGAAGCTCACTGGCGCCGTTGCCAACGGACGTAGTCCTTCGACAAATTGTGACAGGGTTTGCTTGGTCGCAGGACCCGCGATGTTGAACGTGCCGGTCGTCTCGCCCTCGATCGCCGCGACCATCCATTCCGCCAGGTCGCGCACATCGACGTACTGAACGAAATCATGCTTGCGGCCGGGCACCGGCACTTCGCCGCCGCGTGTCATGCGCATGGGCCAGTAGGTGAAGCGATCGGACGTATCACCTGGCCCGACGATATAGCTCGGCCGGATGATGAGGTCGCGTCCGGGCAGCGCGTTTCGAACTTCCTGCTCGCTCAGCGCCTTGATGACGCCGTAGCTGGGCGGATCCTGCGGCGGCGTGTCGCGCAGCGGCACCGGGCCGTCTTCAGGAATGTCGACCGTGCGATAGGGCAGGAAGACGCCGGTTGAGGAGATGTATATGAATCGCCCGGCTGAGCCCTTGAGCGCCGCGGCTGCGTCACGCGTCCACGCGATGTTCGTGGCGGTGTCGATCACCACGTCCCACTTCTTGCCGGCGAGATTGGCGTACGCGTCCGGCAGCGAGCGATCGCCGCGGATGGCCTCGACGCGCGCGAAGTCCGCGGCGTTCTGGTTCGGCTCGCGCTGTCCGCGATTCATCATCGCGACCTGGTGGCCGCGGGCCAGCGCGGCGTGGATGATGTGCGGGCCGATGAAGCCGGTGCCGCCGAGAAACAGGATTCGGCGTGGCGCCATTGCGAGCACGCGGGCGCGTAACAACAGACCGGTGGAGAGCGCGGCGGCGCCAAGCTTCAGGACGTGACGTCGGTCGATCGTGGTCGCTTTTCGCATCGGCGTCAGCGTAGCATTCGCCGGTTCGGCGGGGCCAACGGTGTGACGGAACGCTCCTGCGAAACGGTGTCAGCGGTGTTTCGGCAAGCAGCCCTTCATGACGCGCAGCATGTCTGACACCTCCAGCTGAATCGAGGTAATGGAAACGTCAGACTTGTGCGGCACGTCGTCTATCGCCAGGTTGATGGTTTCGGGATCGACGAGTACGTTGCGCCCGGCCACTTCGATTTCGACCAGGCCGCCGAACCGCCGAAGGCCCGGTTCGGTTTCGATCTCGGATTGCGTGATCTCTACCACCGTGCCGGTGATCTGCAGCGTGTCGCCTTCATACTCGCCAAACTGCACCGACTTCTGCTTGGTCCAGAAGTGACGCGGACCGTATTTGCCGTAAGTGGTGCGAAGAATAGGCCACGTCACGATCTGCGTGAGCACTTGCGCGCCAGGTTCGGCGGCCGGCCTGACGCACCCCTGAATCGTGACCGCGCTACCCCGTTCGAGACGTTCGGCGACCTGCACAGCCTGTTGGGCGGCCGCTGGAATTGGAATGAGAGCTGCGGCAAATACCCAGCAGGAGACCGTTCGAATTGTCATGTGCTGCTTAGCTCTGCAATTCTGTGTCCATCGAGGGATTGGCGTTTGTGGGCGCAATATCGCTGCGTTCGATGGCCCTCACCTGTTGTGGGCCACCCGCTTGCTGTTTCGAGGGAGAGGGGCTCTCAATATTGCGCCGCGGGGGCTCACGACGCGTGCGGATCGAGCAACTCGATGGGCATCGCCCTGACGTGAATGGCGTCCTGGCCCAAGCGGCGTGCCAGCATCGCCGAGTATTGCTTCCACCACGGCCGATCGAAGCGGTCGGTGACGACCTCGATCATCACGACCTCGTCTTCGTCCATTCGTCCTGACGGTGACGTCCACAGGCCCT
This sequence comes from Vicinamibacterales bacterium, assembly GCA_035553795.1. GTDB lineage: Bacteria > Acidobacteriota > Vicinamibacteria > Vicinamibacterales > UBA2999 > 12-FULL-67-14b. Next base: position 3,569 of record DATMJU010000462.1, on the reverse strand, counting down.
TCGCCGGTGACCGGACGTAGGCGGTGAGCCCGCCGAACGTGTGACCGAGTTCGCGCGCCGTCTCGACCAGGGGCGTGTGCGCGCCAGGGCTGACGTCCGCGTGAGTGACCGGGAGCAGGAGTTGTATGAGTACCATCGTGATTGCGTAAGCAATCCGGATACCGGACCATCAGCGCGCGGATGCGGAAGATTCCCCAACGTGAGGTCCGATTTCCCAGACCGGCGTGAATCAGTGGCGGAACCCCAGTATCTCGCGACCAAACCGATGGCACGCGCGGTGCAGCCTCATTCTGACGAGGTGACCCGTGACGGTCCTCATGCGACTGACGGCCTGCGTGCTGGCCTTGTTTGCGACTCCAGTCACAGCTCAAACCATCGATGCGTCCGTCGCGCTCGTTGGCGGACGTGTCTCGTACGAGGTCAAGGCCGGCGACACGCTGGGTTCGATCGCCGCGCGATTCGCAGTCGCGCGCGCCACGCTGATCGAGATGAACGAGCTGAAGAGCCCCTACACGCTCGCGGCCGGACAGACCCTCATCATCGACAACACCCACATCGCCGTCGTCAACGCGCTGGTGGACATCACCGTCAATATTCCCCAGCGGCTCCTGGTGCTGGTCGAGGGTGAACGCGTCCGTGTCTATCCAATCACCGTGGGCAAGCGAGACTGGCCGACGCCGGTCGGTGCGTTCACCGTGCAGACCAAGGAGACGGACCCGGTGTGGGATGTGCCGCTGTCGATTCAGCGCGAGATGGAGGCACAAGGCAAGCCGGTGATCACGCGGATGGACGCGTCGCCGCAGAACCCGCTCGGCCGGCATTGGATCGGGTTGTCGTTACCGAGCCTCGGCATCCACGGCACAAACCAGCCGTCGAGCATCTATGCGTTTTCCAGCCACGGCTGCATTCGCATGCATCCTGACGACGTGGCCAGGTTCTTCGAGCGCGTGACGGTGGGGATGACGGGAGTCCTGGTGTATCAGCCGGTGATCGTCGCCTCGATCGATGATCGGGTCTGGTTGGAGGCGCATCCAGACGCGTATCGGCGCGCCGGTGACGCGATGCGGATGGTCCGCGAGGCTGCCGAACGCGCGGGCCTCACTCGCGCCATCAACTGGGATTTGGTGAGTCAAGTAATCGCGCAGCGCCGTGGCCGCGCGATCGACGTGACGCTGTTGCCGCGCTGAACGTTCAGCGGACGACGGCCGGTGACCACGCCGAGCGCAGGAAGAATTCGCGATTCTTGCCTGCGGCCTTGTCGACACGCGATGACCACAGGCCCAACACTTCCTCGGGGAGGCCCGAGCCAAGCACCATTCCGTAGAGCACGTGCTCGTTGTCCAGCCACTCGACCTGATCGTCAATGTCCTGCTGGTCCTCGGTGATCGGCCAGGACTCGCGCGTCTCCATGTTCATTGCCCACAGCTGCCAGCCCGTGGCCTTCGAGCGCTGACGCTTGAAGACGACGTGCCGTTCGTCCGGAGAGAGCGATGGGCATTCCACGTCATCGGCAATCACGCGAAACCGTCTTTGGGCGATATCGCCCTCAACGAGAAAGCGTTTGCCGCCCGTGCCGAGCGTGGCGAGGAACCGGTTGCTGTCACGACGAAAGGTCACGCCCCAGTAGTTGAAGTCAACGTTGCTGAACGGCTGGCCGTTACGCTCGACCGTGAACTGCTCGAGATCGACAATCGCCTTGCGTGCCTGCAGGTCGTAGATCGTCGTCCGCGTCGTGAAATCTTCGCTCGCGTACGATTCGCCGGTGACGAAGACGGTGGAGGCCGCGTGCTTGGCGTCAGCCGAGACCCGAGCGCGGATTGGCAGCCCGGCCAGGTCGAGGCGCCCTGATGGCTGGAAGCGGCGGTCGAGAAAGTACGCGAAGGCGCGCGGCTGGATGCTCTCGCGATTCAACACCAGGCACAGGCCGTCGGTCTTGCCGAAGTGACTGCGCTCGCACTCGAGCGTGTCCATGATCTTCTGCTCGGCGAGGTTGTCGAGATCGACGGCGCCAATACGCCCATACGCGCTCGCGCTCTGGAAGAAGAGCACCGGCTTCGCGCGCATGCCGTCGATCATGGCGCCGACAGCCGGGTCGGCGATGTCGTAGAGCGGCACCGAGATCCCGGTTGCTCGCTCGGCGGCGCCGGTGCGCCAGCGGACATAGGCGATGGCGCTACCGACGCACGCGGCGACGAAGATCCAGAATGCGGCGACGCGGATCCTGTTACTCACGGTAGTCTCTCCGCAACATCGGCCACAGCAGCACGGCTACCACACACAATGCCACGATCAGGCCGATCTGGAAATGTCGAAGCGCATCGGCGGTCGCGCCGGAACTCCAGAGCCAACCGAAGAGCACGCTCGCGAACATGCGGCCGACATCGTTGGCGGTGCTCACCGCCGCCAGCCCAGCCGCGCGCCGCTCGACCGGCAATGCGGCGCTGGCCAGCGCCGCGAACACGCCATCGGTGGCCGCGTAGAACACGCCAAGCAGGATGACGGCGCTGACGCCGACGACCATGGGGTTCAAGCCGGACCCGAGTACGAGGTAAAGCACGAGCATCGAGATGTAGCCGGCGATAACGACGCGGGCACTGCCGAATCGATCGGCGATCCGGCCGACCGGTGTTGCCAGCGTCAGGTAGATCCCGGGCGTGGCCACATAGAGCAGCGGGAGGTACTCGATCGGAAATCCCAGCAAGCGCTGGAGCGTCAGGTACACAAAGCTGTCGCTCACGGTTGCCAGGCCCAAGACCGCGGCGCTGATGGCGACGCGAGTGAATCGCCCGTCCTTTGGAATCGCGAGCGCTTCGGCCGGCGCGTCAAACGATCCGGTCGCGGGCGAACGGACGAACGTGACGAGCACGGCGACCGCAATCGCCGCCAGCGCCACGCTGATCACGAACACCACGTCATAGCCGTCGCGAATCTGCAGCAGGATGGCGAAGCCCAGGAGGGGGCCGAGCAGCGCGCCGATGGTGTCCAGGGTGCGATGCACACCGAACGCGGTGCCCAATGACGCGCGCTCGACGCTCAGCGAGATGATGGCGTCCCGTGGCGCCGTGCGGATGCCTTTGCCGATGCGATCCAGCGCGACGAGCGGCGTCAACCAGCTGGCGCTCGGACCGGCCAGCAGCAATCCGACGCGGGAGAGCAGCGACGCGCCATAGCCGCTGGCGGCGATGGTCTTATAGCGGCGCGTGCGATCGGTCGCGAAACCGGCCAGCAGCTTCACCAGCGACGCGCCGCCTTGCTGAATGCCGTCGATGATGCCGAACGTCGCCGGCGTGACGTGCAGGAAGTAGAGCGCGTAGACCGGCAGCACGGCCACGACCATCTCCGACGACATGTCGGTCAGCAGGCTGGTGATGCCGAGGAGCCAGACGTTGCGGTGGACGTTGCGAATCCGGCCGCGGAACGTCTGATCCGTGTTGTGACGGCGCAGGTCGGACTTCAGCCCGGACTGATACACGGGTCACCGGGAATCAGGCGTCGCCTTGGAGCGCGACTTGACCTGCTGAACGGAGATGAACGTCGCCGGAGTCGGGCGCGGCTTCGCAGGCAGGACG
>DATMJU010000461.1:0-2819 GCA_035553795.1 Vicinamibacterales bacterium | reverse complement strand
GACGTGGCGGGGTTTCAGCCGGACAACGTCCGTGTGCTTGACCTCGATCCGTCGTTGGCGATTCCCATTGGCATCGTGGTCACCGATCCCACTGGCGCGACGGGAGGCTTGTATCTCGAGCGCGCGTTGTCCGTCGCCGGTGGGGGACGCGAATTCGACATCGACGTGCGTGACGGACGCGAGGCAGGCACGTGGACGCAAGCGGATCTGTCGAAGATGGGGGCCCTTTTCATCCTCGGCACGCGCACGCTTGAGCGCAATGGCCGCGACCTGATCAGGACCTACCTCACGCAAGGCGGGCAGGTGCTGCTGGCAACGGGCCCGGATGTTGACGTGGGCACGCTGAGCGACGTGATTGGCGTCCGGCTCTCGCTCGCGAACGAACCGGTCAAGGTGCCGGGGGCGACGATGATCGCCAGCGATGGCCGCCATCCCATCTTTCGTCCATTCCTGAACCCGTCAGGCGCGCTTGGAGACGTCCAAGTAGAGCAGCACCGGCGTCTAAACGATCACGAAGGGCGCCTCGTGCTGGCGAGATTTTCGGGTGGCGATGCGGCGCTGGCGGAGCAGACGGTTGGGCAGGGGCGCTTGCTGATTTTCACGTCGGACCTGGATAACCAATGGAGTCGCTTCCCGCTGAATCCGGCGTTCGTGCCGTTTGCGGTCGAGACGGCCCGCTACCTGGCGGCCGGCAAGTCTCAGCCCAGACTGACCGCTGAGGTCGCGACGGCCGGGGAGTCCAACCCGGCTGCGACCACGGTGGCTGAGTTTACGAATGCCATCGAACGAACCAGCCGCACGGGGCTGGAGTCAGGGCAAACGGAAGCTCGCGAGATTGAAGACCGCCAGAGGTGGTGGCAGGTAGGCCTGGTGATCATGCTCGTCGCGTTGGCGGGTGAAGCACTTGTCGGGCGACGCGCCACGTGAGGCGGGGGTAAAATCGTTTATGACCGAGCGGGCCTCGGAGCTTCGAGCAATCCTCGCCAACGTGCGGACGCGGTGGTCGCGCCGCGCGTTCCTGCGCGCGTGGATGCTCGGGGCCGTGACGGCCGGCGCGATGTTGATGGTCGGCGTCCTCGCGGTGTGGCTCATCGCGCAGGAGGGCGTGCCGCTCGTCCTCGTGGTCTCCACCGTCGGCCTGGTCGCCGGCATCTCCCTGTCATTCGCGTTCCTGCCGCTCCGCCGTCCGCCGAGCGACCGGCAGATCGCGCGATTCATCGAAGAGCAGGCCGGCGGCCTCGATGAGGTGATCGTCACCGCCGTCAGCAAGCTCGAAGACAAGAGTAGCGGGCCTGCAAGTCCTGTGGTCGACATGCTCGTGGGCGATGCGATTCGCGCCGCTCGCAACCTGGAATCGCATCGCGTCGTCACGCGCGACAGCATGGTGCGCGCGGCGATTGGCGGCGCAATCGGCACGGTGGTGTTTGCGACGGCGTCCTGGTTCTTTGCGCCGTCGGCGTCCAAGGCCCTTGACGTAACCGGGGCGTACCTGTTCCCGGCGTTCTACAGCATCGACGTCACGCCCGGTTCGATCAAGGTCCGCGAAGGGCAGCCAGTGGTCGTCTCCGCGCGCATCAACGGTGTCGAGGGCGGCGTGGTCCCCTCGATCATCGTCGGCCGCGGCGACGCGGCGCGCACCGCGCGGATGTCGCCCGGGGCATCCGCCGACGAGTTCACGATCACCTTGAACAACATCACCACCTCGTTCCCGTACGTCGTGACGGCCGGTTCGGCGCGCTCGAACGAGTTCGACGTGGAGGTGATTCGGCCGGTGAAGGTGTCGCGCATCGACGTGAAGTACGACTACGCGCCCGGCCTGGGGCTGGAGTCGCACACCGAGCCGGACGGCGGGGACATCTTCGCGCCGTCGGGCACGAAGGTCCAGCTCACCATCACGACCGACAAGCCAGTGACCGCCGGCAAGTTGACGATGAACGACGGCAAGGCGGTGGCACTGAATGGCCACAGCCAGGTGTTCACGGCCGATCTCGTCGTGGCCGCGGACGGTTCGTATCGCGTCGGCTTGCAGGATGTGGACGGCCTGTCGAACGAAGGCGGCACCGAGTATTTCATCCGCATGCTGAACGACCGTCCGCCGGATGTGCGGATCCTGCGACCCGGTGGTGACAAGCAAGTGTCCCCGCTCGAGGAAGTGGCGCTCGAAGCGCGCGCCGATGACGACTACGGCGTGCGCTCACTCGAGCTCGTGGTGAAGTCGGCTGCCGGCAAGGAGAAAATCGTTCCGATCGGCGCGCCGATCAGCGGATCGGTGGCCACCGGACTGCACACCCTGTTTCTCGAAGATCTGAACGTCAAGCCCGGTGACGTGGTGACGTACTACGCGCGCGCCACCGATGTTGGCCGTGGTCGCCGTTCCACTGAATCGCGCAGCGACATCTTCTTTCTCGAGGTGAAGCCGTACGAGGAGGAGTTCTTCGCATCGGAAGGCCAGAGCGGCGCCGGCGCATCGCAGCAGGAAACCGGGCTCGAGGATCTGATCGCGCAGCAGAAAGACATCATGGCCGCGACGTGGAAGCTCGATGCGCGCGCGCGTCGTGGCGCCACCGGTGCCCAGGCGGCGCCGGACATCAGGGCCGTTGCCGTCGCGCAAGCCAACCTGAAGTCGAAGACCGAGGAGGTGGCGCTGCAGATGGCCGGCGCCATGGCCGCGCAGCGGCGCCGGCAGGGCCCGCAGGTCCGCGGATTGACGCGCCCAGGCGAAGAACCGCTGCCCAAAGCCATCGAGGCGATGGGACGTGCCGCCGGTGAGCTCGATCGGCTTCGTGTTGGCGCCGCGCTGCCGCACGAGGAACAGGCGC
>DATMJU010000460.1:0-2032 GCA_035553795.1 Vicinamibacterales bacterium | reverse complement strand
CCGTGTCGTGTTCGCGCGAGCTGCTCGAAGCCGTCGCAAAGCTGGCGGTCGAGCACGACCTCGTGATCCATACGCACGCTTCCGAGAATCGCGATGAGATTGCGCTGATCAAGGCCCGCACCGGCCGCAAGAACATCGACTACCTCGCCGACACGGGCCTCACTTCGAAGCATCTGTGCCTGGCGCATTGCGTTTGGGTGGACGAAGCGGAACAGTCGCTGATGGCCGAGCGTGACGTGAAGGTTCTCCACTGCCCTGGTTCCAACCTGAAGCTTGGGTCGGGACTCGCGCCGGTCGTCGAGATGCGCGCCAAGGGAATATCGGTCTCGCTGGGCGCCGACGGCGCCGCCTGCAACAACCACCTCGACATGTTTGAAGAGATGCGGCTCGCCGCCGTGCTGCAGTCGGTCCGCCACCAACCCGGCGCGCTGACTGCGCGCGACGCCGTGTGGATGGCGACGCGCGAAGGCGCCCGCGCCCTCGGGCTCGAGCGCGAGATTGGCAGCATCGAGACCGGCAAGCGCGCTGACCTGATCCTCGTCGATGCCCAGGGGCCCGATCCCTATTCGACGGTCGTGTATGCGAGCCGTGGGACGAACGTCAAAATGACGATGGTCGACGGCGAGGTGCTAGTGGATGATTTCCGCCCAACTCGTTGGGATTTCAGGGACATCACCGCCACCGCGAGGGCCGAAGCGGCGGCGCTCGCTTCCCGGGCAAACCTTTTCTAAGCCAGTCTCGTCTACTATGTCGTGACGCGACATATCGCGCCACGACCTATGACACCCATTCGACGCGACCCGGCTCCTTTCCTGCCGCTCACCGAAGCGGCCTTTCATGTATTGCTCGCCCTGGCCGACGGGCCGAAGCACGGCTACCTGATTCTCAAGGACGTTGAAGAGCGCACCAACGGGGATGTCAGGCTGAGCACCGGCACCCTTTACGGCCTGATCAAGCGCTTTCTCGATGACGAACTGATCGTCGAGACCGTTGGCGATGACGAGCGGCGACGTCCCTACAAGCTGACGGCACTCGGCCGCGACGTCGCGGAAGCCGAGGCGGCGCGGCTCGAGCGGCTGGTCCGCGCGGCACGCGGGGTCAAGCTGCTGGGGCAACGGTCATGAGCGCGTATCAGCTGCTCCTTCGCATCCTCCCGCGTTCGTTTCGCGAGGAGTTCGGCCCCGAGATGACGGCGGTGTTCGAAGAACATCGCCGTCATCTCGCGGCCCCGGACTGTGGCTCGAGAACATCGGCGCGGTGATTGCCCTCTCCGTGCGTTTGCGCGTCGATCAAACACGCACCGATCTTCGCCATGCCGTGCGCTCGCTCCTCCGGCAGAAGACGTTCACGCTCACGGCGGTGACCACCCTGGCGCTGGCGCTTGGGCCGGCAACCGCCGTGTTCTCGCTGATCGACGGCATCATCTTCGACCCGCTGCCCGGCGTCCGCAACATGGATCGCCTCGTCTATGCGTGGACCGCAAATCACGAACGCAACCGGCACGAGTTCCCGTGGAGCGAGCTCAACTTCGTGGATCATCGCGCCCGCGCACAGGGATTCTCCGCGCTCGGCGCCCTGGCGGGCACGAGCGCTACCATCGGCGGCGACGTCCCGCAACAGGTCGAAGGCGCGTGGGTCTCTGAAGACATGTTCGACGTGCTCGGGATCGACGTGGCCCAGGGCCGCCGCTTTGCTCAGGCCGACATGCTGCCTGGCGCCGCGCCGGTGCTGATCCTCGGTCATGAGTTCGCTGCGACGCGATTCCCCGGGCGCCCTGCCGTCGGCGAAACGCTGATGGTTGATGGCAGGCCGACCACCATCATCGGCGTGCTGCCAGGCGGGTTCGCCTTCCCCGCAACAGCACATTTCTGGCAGCCGCTCATCATCAACCCGGCCACCAGCAATCGCGCCCAGACGTATCTGCGCGTGATGGGCCGCCTGACCGACGGCACGAGCCTGCTCGCCGCCGAACAGCAGATGAACGCGGTCGCGGTCGATCTCGAAAAGCAGTTCCCCGACGCTAACTCGGGTT